>DATLAK010000156.1 GCA_035527535.1 Armatimonadota bacterium | reverse complement strand
GCTGCCACAAGGAATCTCGAAGCGCCATCGGGAATCAGCCATCGGGGGATGACCTCTCTATGCTAAGGAGTGTTACTCACACCCATGTTTCGCATATGCAGAGTGCATCCCCTCCAAGCTCAAGATGAATAATCCGGGCTAAGCCCACTGGGCCGGGGTGGCGGTCGCGGCGCGACCTAGCCACTCAGGGCAGGTTCTTGAAGGGGGAGGGGTTGCCGGGCGAACTACGACAAGTCATTGCGTTTCGAGGAAGGCTCGCCAAAGACGGAGCTCCTGCCCCACAGCCGCGGCCGTTCCCCGGGCTGAGCGCTTTATGGTAGAATGGGCGCGGGTCGGAGCACGATTCCCGGGTGGTGGAGCGGACATGTCGGGACATTCCAAGTGGCATAACATTCGCCTGCGCAAGGCGCGGGTTGACGCACAGCGGGGCAAGATCTTCACCAAGCTTGCGCGCGAGATCATCATGGCCGCGCGTCAGGGCGGCGGGGATCCCGGCGCCAACACGCGCCTGCGCGACACCGTCCAGCGCGCGCGCGAGGCCAGCATGCCGCAGGACAACATCACCCGCGCCATTCAGCGCGGCACCGGCGAGCTGCCCGGCGTCCAGTACGATGAGGTCGTGTACGAAGGCTATGGCCCCGGCGGCGTGGCCATCATCATGCAGGCCCTGACCGACAACCGCAACCGCACGGTGAGCGAGCTGCGCAGCCTCCTCTCGCGCCACGGCGGCAACCTGGGCGAGGCGGGCTGCGTGGCGTGGATGTTCAACCCCCGCGGCGTCATCATCGTTCCCCGCGACCAGATCGGCGAAGACGCACTGCTCGAGATCGTGCTCGATGCCGGCGGCCAGGACCTCAAGGCCGACCAGGCGTCCTACGAGATAACCACCCGTCCCGAGGACTTCGAGAACGTCAAGTCAGCCCTCGGCGCCAACGATCTCGCGCCCGAGAGCGCCGAGCTGACCCTGGTCCCGCAGAGCACCATCACCGTCACCGGCAAGGAGGGGGAGCAGACCCTCAGGCTGATGGATGCGCTCGAGGATCATGACGACATCCAGCACGTGTATGCCAACTTCGACATCCCCGAGAGCGTGATGGAGGAGGCCGCCGCGTAGCGGCGGCGAGGATCTCACGCCCCGCCCGCAGCCGCACCCTGCGCCTTCACGGTCCCGTGCCTTTTTCCGGGCCGACGCGGTCGAGGAAGTTGTGCTCGCGGACGAAGGCGAGCAGATCGGAAAGCGTGGCCCTCGCCAGGCCGATAACGGTGTCCGCCGCCCCGTAGTACATCCACACTTCATCGCCGCGGACGAGCGCCCCACAGGTGTAGACGACGTTGGGAATGAGCCCGCGCTGCTCCCAATCGGCCTCCGGCGCGAACACCCACTGGGAGGCGCGCGCAATCGCCCGGCGCGGGTTGTCTCGCTCGAGCAGGGCGAGGCCCAGCCGATACACCGGGCGGCCGGCCATGTCCTTGACGCCGTGGTAAATCAGCAGCCACCCCTCAGCGGTGCGTATCGGCGGCGCACCGACGCCGATGCGCAGCCCGTCCCACCACGGCCCTCCGCGGTCCGCCAGCAGCACCCCCGGTTGGCTCCAGTACGAAAAGCCCGCTGACGAGCACGCATACCAAATGTGCTCCTGCCCCCCGGTGACCGGGCGGTGAAGCAGGATCTGCGTGCCATCGAAGGCTTGGGGGAAGACCGCCGCGTCCTTGTTGGTCGGCGGCAGCATCACCCCCAGGCGCGTTACGCTGTCGAAGTCAGACGTCGTCGCCAGCGCCACCGCCGGGCCGTAACGCGAATAGGCGGTGTAGGCGATGACCCATTCCCGCGGCCCGGTGCGCGTCACCCGCGCGTCCTCACACCCCCACTCCTCGAACGGGAACTCGGGCAGGTCCGGCTCCAGCAAGGGCTTGTCGGCGATCTTCCAGTTGTCCACGCCGTTGGCGCTGCGCGCGACGCGAATCTGCGAGATCCCGGTGCGATCCTCGATCCGCAGCAGCAGCACGACCTCGCCGTCCACCTCGGCGACGCCGGGATTGAAGACGGCGTCCACCTCGATCGGCAAGTCCTTCGGGGTCAGCAGCGGCCCCCGGCCGTGACGGGTGAATATCTTCTGAGCCATTGGCACCACCCCCGCGACGTGTCCTCAGCCTCATATTTCGAGACCCGCCCAGCAAGCTCCTGCCCTAGCCGGGAACGCGCCTGCGGCTATGTTCCGTCAGCACGAGAGACACGGGACTCGCAAGGCCAAGCCCGGGTCGCGCGGTGCTGCAGGCTGCGAGAGGGCGACAACGCGACTTCTGTAGGAAGTCGCGCCCAAGTGGGCGCGCCCCGACTCGTCGGGGCGCGGGATGAGGTTCGCGACCCGTGTGGGGCGCCGCGCCCTTGGCTAGATGGCCAGCCTGCCGCCGGCAACCGCGAGGGGCGGAGGCGGCGCTTTGGCGGGGGGCAGATCGAGCATGGCGCGCGCCTGCGCCGGGGTCGCCAGGTCGCGCTGCATCAACTGTGCGAGCCGACGCACGCGAGAGACCAACTGGTGGTTCGAGGCAGGGGGCCGGGTGCGCCAGGTGTAGTAGGGGTTATCCTCGAGGCCCGTGCGGACGTGCCCCCCCATGGCGACGGCCAGGCCGTGGACCTTGAGCTGGTAGCGGCCGATGCCGCCCGCGGCCCAGACCGTGCCCTCGGGCAGCGTGCTCACGAGATACGCGAGGTCCTTGGCGTTTGCCGGGATGGTGCCCAGGGAGCCGAGAATGAGGTTGGCGTAGAGGGGGGCCCGGATGACGCCCTTGTCGAGCAGGCGCTGGGCGAGATTCGCCATGCCGGGCTCGAAGATCTCCAGCTCCGGCTTGATACCGCGGTTGGCCATCCGTCACGCGAGTTCGAGGATGGTATCGGGGCTATTGACATCGGCATGATGAGGGAAGTTCATCGAGCCGAGGGTAAGGCTGGCCATCTCCGGGCGCACGTCGTCAGGGACGGCGAGCGCGGCGGCCTGCACCGCCACGTCTTGCACCAGGCGCCCGCTGCAAGTCACGCAGGTGATGATTTCGGGGCAGGCGGCGCGCACCCGGGCCAGAATATCCGCATAGAGCCCGGTGTCATAGCTGGGAGAGCCGTCAGGCTCGCGCGCGTGGAGGTGGACGATGGCGGCGCCGGCTCGATGCACGGCAGCCACATCGGCCGCGATCTCCTCCGGCGTGACCGGCAGCTCCGGGCACAGGTCCTTGGTGGGGACGATGCCGGTGATGGCGGCGTTGATGATGAGTTTGGGCTGGTCAAGTGCGTCCGGTTCATTCATGTCAGGCCCTCCCCCCAGGAAGTACGTGGCCGGGTGCGCGGCAGCGACCCTCGACACCATGCGAGCTGGGCGGCAAGGATTGTGCCAGCGGCTGGCGGCAGCCCAACAGGTAGGGCGGGAGAAGGCATGACATGAACGGGATCAGGCGTGCGCGGGAGGATCTTGCCTGGTACGTCCGGCACTTGGGTGTGCTGCGCGCCGCCAGGCGGGTCGCGCGCCTGTGCCTCGACGCCGCCTCGCGAACCATCTACAGCCGGTCGGACCTGGTTGTTCACTGCGCCGACCTGGAACGGTGGCCCGATTTCACTCCTCCCGGCGGGCTGACCATCCGTCCGGCACAGGCCAGCGACTTCCACCGGCTCGCCGCCCGGCTTCCCCTGTCTGTCATCCGCGGCTTCCGCGGCCGCATGCGCGAGGGCCAGATCATGTTCCTGGCCGAGGTGGAAGGAGTGCCGGCGGGCTACGCATGGATGTGCACGCAGCCGGACGCCAGGGCCCCGGCCAGCCGCGGGCTGCAGCTCGAACCCGGCGAGGGCCTGCACTGGAGCTCGTTCACCTTCGAGGACTTCCGCCAGCGCGGCATCTACACCGCCCTGCAGCGATTCTCGCGCTCCTACATGAAGGCGCGCGGGTGCGTGCGGGTCTACGGCGGCGCCGACACGCGCAACCCGGCTCCGCTGCGCATGATGAAAAGGCTGGGGCTCAGGCCCGTGCACCTCTGTCGCGTCAGGCGCGTGCTCGGCCACCGGCGCCAGTGGGTGGAGCCAGTAGCGCCTGCCCCCAAGCCATGACCGTCGCCGCCGGCAGGCGCCGACGGTCGGTGTACGTCGCCAGGCACTAGCGATGCGCCAGCTCGGCGCTCAGCCGAAAGTAGCTCTCGACCGCCTCGGCCGACACGTTCCACGGGATGTGGTTGCCGACGCACATGACGTAGCCGCCGCAGACCTGCGCGGTTTCCACCATCGAGCGCACCATCGCCGCGATCTGATCGCGGTCGTTGGTCATGAGGATGCGGTTGTCGCCCTCTCCCGCCAGGAGCTTGTCGGGATACTTGCGGGCGAGCGTCTTCCAGTCGCTGAAGGGCTCGCTGACGAAGCCGTCCGCCCCGCAGGCCGCGACATCGTCGGCAACCGCATCAATGTTGCCGTCGGACATGAAAACGACTCGCTTGCCGGCGTCGTGCAGCAGCGACCAGAACTCCTCGTAGTAGGGGTAAATGTGCTCGCGCAGCCAGCGCGGCGAGCAGATCGGCCCGCGCGCCATGCAAATGTCATCGTGGCATACGACGCAATTGACCGGCAGCCGCGCGAAAGTGCGGAAAACCTTGCGGTTGATGACGGCGAAATCGGCCAGCAGGCGCTTGGTCTCGTCGGGGTAGCCGCCGAAGAGCTCCAGGCACAGCTCCCAGCCGAACGTCAGCAGCGGCCACATGAACAGGGTGTTGTAGAACCCGGTCATGGCGACCTCGCCCTCGGGCGGGGCGCAGGCGGGGTTGTCGCCGGCGTAGAGGCGGTAGAACGCCTCGTCGTCGAGCGAGTAGTCGCGGTCCTCGACGATGTGACCGTCGCGCAGGTCGAGATGCTCCAGCGGCCGGTAGGCGAGCACCTGCTCGATGCCGGTGAACTGCTTACCCCATGACCAGTGCGAGCTATACCCTTCCCCCCAGCGCACACAGCGCTCGCCGGCCTGATTGGTGAACGAAGACTCGTCCTCAGGCAGGCGCGGGCGGGGGGTGTCATCCGGCGGGATGTTGGGACCGAAATCAATCTTGAAGACCTCGCTCAGCCGCTGGTATGCGGTGCGGGGCTTCTCGTACGGGTCAATGCCGGTGACCCGCTGCACGAAGTCAGGATTGGACAGGTGCTCCCAATGCGGGATTCGCCGGGGGGCCAGGCCCATCAGGGCCAGGTATACGTCGCTTGCCATGGCCTGCAAGTTCGGCGCGGGAAGCCGCCATCCCTACCATCGCCCCGCGAGGACCGGAGAAACGGCTGTCCAACCCAGGCAATGGCTTCAGCGCCAACCGCCGACCTGCTGTTGGTGAATCGGGATGCGGCCACCGTCGACCGAGCGGGCAGCACGGCTGCAAGCGCCGTGCGCTTTCTTGCCCAAGGATTGTTCCAATGCGCCCCGAAAACAGTTAGTCCTGGGTGGGGGCCTGACCTCGGGATGCCGACGCGTCGTCACTTGGGTGCACGGTTGATGCCAGGTTTGGCGGCATGGGGATGGAAGCGGAGGTGGGATTGTGCCTGATCAGACAAGTAGCCTTGGGATTATCGTGGAGGAGAACGTGCCCGTCGCCATGCGCGATGGTGTGTTGCTGCGTGCCAACGTCTTCCGGCCGGCCGACGGCTGCCCCGCGCCCGCCCTCCTCGTTCGAACGCCCTACGGCAAGGGCAATTCGGGCTTCGAGCGGTACGTGCGGGCCGGCTATGTGGTCGTCTGGCAGGACTGTCGGGGCCGATATGCCTCCGATGGCGACTTCATCCCTTTCACCGTCGAGGAGGCGGCCGAGGTGGAGGGGCGCGACGGCTATGACACCGTGGAGTGGCTCGCCCGCCAGCCCTACTGCAACGGCAAGGTGGGCACCATGGGCACGTCATACCCGGCGTGGACACAATGGGTGCTGGCGAGGCAGCGTCCTCCCCACCTGGTGGCGATGTGCGCGCGCTCGATACCCCAGGAGCTGACCACCTTTGATGGGCCGGGCGCGTTTCGGCCGGCGCGCCGCCTGCACTGGTGGATTAACAACATCGCGCCCGATGTGCGTCGTCGGCACGGACTGCCCGGGCCTCACACCGTGGACGAAGCATTGGCGATCTGGAATGAAGTCGAGCGCGGCCACTGGATCTACTTCCTGCCCTGGCTCGACCTGCCGCGCTACCTGCCCGAGGGGATCGCTGAGTACGTTGACGACTGGCTCCGACATCCCAACCGCCAAGCCTGGAGAATCGGCGATGCGTACCGCGACATCGCGGTACCGAATCTGGACGTCAGCGGCTGGTTTGACCACTGCAATGGCACGATGGGCCACCTTGCCGGGATGCAGCAGGACGCCCGCACCGAGGCGGCGAGGCGCGGAAGTCGCTTGATCATCGGGCCGTGGAACCACAGCGGGCTGGGCCGGCGCAAGCTGGGGGACATGGATTTCGGCCCGCCGGCCGCCGTGGACATTGATGACCTGACCATCCGGTGGTTCGATTACTGGCTGAAGGGCCTGGACAACGGCATCGGCCGGGCGCCGGCCGTCGAGTACTTCGTGCTCGGCGCCGACCAGTGGAAGTCCGCCGACACCTGGCCGCCGGGGGGTACCCGGGACGCCACGTATTTCCTCAGCAGCGGCGGCGACGCCGGGCACCCTACAGGTTCGGGCCTTCTCACCCCTACCCCTCCTGCGGACGAAGCGAGCGACCGCTATCTCTACGATCCGCGCGACCCGGTCCCGACGCTGTGGTCGCCAGAGCTGTTCAGTGGCGCCCCGGACCGGCGCGCCCTCGAGTATCGGCGCGACATCCTCTACTACCGCACACCGCCGCTGACGGAACCGGTCGAGGTCGTCGGGTACCCTGAGGTCATCCTTCATGCATCGTCCTCCGCGCCCGACACCGACTTCTTCGCCGCCCTCGTGGACGAGCGTCCCGATGGCCCCGCCCTTCAGGTGTGCAGCGGCATCGTGTGCGCACGGCATCGCCACTCTCTGCAGCGTACCGATTTCCTCACTCCCGGCGAGGTCACGGAATTCAGGATCCGCCTCGGCCCGACCGCGTGCCGCTTCCTCGCGGGACATCGCATTCGTTTGGAGATCACCAGCAGCGACTTCCCGAACTACGACCGCAACCATAACGTAGGGCGCAACGACCTGGCGGACGCGGAGCTGGTCCCGGCGCAGCAGACGGTGTTTCACTCGCGGCAGGACTGCTCCCGCCTGGTCCTGAGCACGCAGTGACCGCCTGGTGACCGGCCGGGAGGGGACTGGCTCCATAATTCCCGGATTATGGTACCTGTCCCTGTCCTGGGGACAGTCCCTCATTTTCTCAAAGGAAAATGGGGGCAGTCCCTCCGCAAACACGCACCGTCAGGATGCAAGGTGCGCGAGCACCCGCCGCCCCGCCGAAATCATCTGCGCGTCGGTGGTGGGCGCGAGGCGGCTGGAGCGGCAGAGCCAGGTTTCGTAGCCGCCACCCGCGAAGGCCTCGGCGGTGGGCACGTAGCCGTAGCACCCGTTGGCGAGCTCGACGAGCGCGGTGTGAGCGAAGGGCGAGCCGGCGCGGATTTCGGCGCCGATGGCGGAGAAGATCTCCCCGGGCAGAGCGAGGAGCGCTCCATCCCCGACGCGCAGGCCCGCGATCTCGAGGTCATAGCTCGGGTGTCCCCTGCGCTCGGCCTCGACCAGCAGTAGCTCGCGGAAGACGATCTCGCGCTGAGTCTGCGGGATCTCGTTGAGGCTGCGCCCCGCTGCCCACTCCTCGGCGGCGTACAGGTCCTCCTCCGGGACGACCCGCACCTGGGCCCTGATCACCTCGGAGGCGGCGGCCAGCGGCGGGTCATCTATGAGCGCGGCCTGAGCCGCCAGTTCCAGTGCCCGCTCCGCCAGTCGGGCACCCACGCGCTCCATCGGCTCCTCGCCGTACCGCGTCTGGTCCCGGTTGCTGACGTCGTCCGGGCCCACATCCCCGCAAGGTCCATTGAGGAAAAGCGTCGCCTCAGCGCCCGTCGCGCTCTTGGCCGTCCTGCGCACCACGCCGGGATAGTCCGCGCAGTAGAACTGTGCGCCGCCGACGAAGACCGCATGACAGGCGAAGTTCACGCACAGCGCGAGCGCTGACCCGTCGGCGCGCTCGACGCGCAGCACGGTAAGCGTGTCGTCCGGCTGGCTCTCCGGCTCGACTAGGTCCGGCGCGTCCTTGGGCGGATGCATCAGCACCGACCCGTCCGCCATGCGCCAACGCCGAGGGAAGGCGAAGCCTGGCGCCGGGGCGGCCGCCCAGCCGAGGCGCGCATCTCGCAAACGACTGAAGGCAGTACGGACCGCGTCCTCGACCGCATGCGCGAGGGACTCGATGCACGCCGCGTCCGCCGTGCTCCCCAGGACGTCGCACACCGGCGGGCCCGCGTGCGTATGGGTCGCCGCCAGCAGCAGATACCGAGGATCGAGCACCGGCGAGAGGCGGCGCCGCAGATCGGCGACGACGCGGTTCTTGAGCGAGAGCACGTCGCAGGATACGAAGGCCGCGCGCTGCCCCTGGGATTCCAGAGCGAGCGCGGATACGGTCAGTGGGTCGCGCACATACTCTGCGGTCCGCCGCAGCCACTGGCCGGGCACTTCGCCGCCAACGGCCAGCGTAATGTCCAGTTCGCAGGCTCCGGCTTTCATTCGGGATCGGCCTCAACGGCCAGCACATCATCCGGGCGCGACATCACCTTGATGATCGCATCGGCGAAAGCGCGCATGAGATCGGGGCCATTGGGCGGCCAGATGCCGTTGACGTACAGATTAGTGGCGACGAAGGCGTTGGTGACCGGGTAATCGTTGACGTCGTATGTTATCTCGCTCGCGTGGGGGCAGCGCCAGGGGCAGCCCTTTCCGTAGCCCACGCGCGACTGGAACACCTCCTGTGCGGGCACGGCCATGCGCTGCCAGCGGCCGACAGGCACGCCTTCCGCGCGCAGCGCGGTTTCCACCTTGCGCCGGAAGAGCGGCGCCTCCACCTCCAGGCCCAGGGGCTCGGGGGAGACGTTTAGAACGTAGGTGTAGAACACGCAGGTGCGGTCCTCGGGCACCTGGGGAGTCTCCACCCCCGGCACATCGCGCAGCAGGTCCGTCAGCAGGGCGCAGTTCTCAATGCGGCGAGCGTTGTTGGCGTCAAGGCGCCGCAGCTGGCTCCGAGCGAAGGCCTGGCCGAAAGTGTCGCCGCGGTACATCCATCCCAGGCCATAGGCGTTATACTCCTGCTCGCGGCCCTCACGGCCGGGAACGACCAGTTCCCCCAGGTATTCCAGCAGGGCGGCGCGCTTGTGAATCAGCTCGTCGTCGGTGGTGAAGATGCCGCCGTGACTGCCGGTGGTGAGCAGCTTGCTGGCCTGGAGACTGAAGCCGGCGGCATCGCCGAGGGCGCCGCACAGCCGGCCTTTGTAGCGCGCGCCGTGGGCTTGGGCCACATCCTCAATCACCGCGAGGCGATGCCTATCGGCGATTTCCGTGATGGCATCCATGTCGGCTGGCATTCCGTGGATGTGGACCGGTATGATGGCGCGCGTGCGGTCGGTGATACGCCTTTCGATCTGCGTGGCATCCATGGTCCACGTGCCGGGCTCGACATCAACGAAGACCGGGATCGCGTTGTGGTGGAGCACGGCCGCCGCCGTCGCCCAGTAGGTGAACGCCGGACAGATGACCTCGTCGCCGGGCTCGATGCCCACGCCGGCAACGCCCATGTGCAGCGCCGCCGTGCCGCTGTTGCAGGGGATGGCATAGGCTACCCCCATGTACTGCGCCCACTCCTGAGCCAGCGCCGCGAACTGGATCTCGCGCTGGCGCCCCATGTCACCGTCGCGCATGACCTCGGCGACGGCCTCACGATCGGCGTCGGTCACATGCGGCCAGGGGCGAACGCTCCCCTCGGATACTGTCGGCTCACCCCCGTGCACCGCAAGTCGTGTGCCCACAATCACCACCTCCGATCACTGCTCTGCACCCGCTGAACCCACAGGATACTTGAACGATGCTATATCATGCGAACGCATCCCACAGTCATATCACCGCGAGTCCAGAGCGCCCTAATCAGGCCCACGAGAAGCCGCAGCGGCTAGGTCGCTCCGCGACCGCCGTGGCCGCCTTCGGCCTAGCCACTTGGCTGCTAGTGCCCGGGAAACACCAGCGCCCGAAACCACAGGATCGCGTGCACCACCAGCCCGACCTGCGCCAAGTGCACCCGGTCGTAGCGCATGGACTCGGGCACATAGGTGTCGGTGTCGGGCCCGGGCAGGGCCAGGCCCATGCGGAATAGCCCCTGCTGCGCTGCGCGCACCTGCTGCATCTGCTCCTGCGGAAGGTCCGGAATGTGGCTGGCGAGGGCGACGTACCACGGCACATGCCAACCGGCGTCAGCGCGCGACTGCTCGATCATGGTCGCCATGTTCTGGTACGTGCGCTCGGTCGAGAAGCTCCCGATCGCATCCGATTCGCCTTGATGCCATAGCACTGCGCGCACCCGCCGGCCGCTGAGGGCCCGTTTGAGAGGAGGATAGAGGTCGCCGGTCGGCAGCCACTGCTCGGTTGACGTGCCGCCGACGGCAACGTTGATGAAGCCGATCGGCACCCCCTCGCAGCGAGCCAGCAGTTCCCCCAGCACCGGCCACGGGCTGCCGACGCCCATACCCGCGGGCAAGCGCTCTGGACTATCGGCCAGTGCCCACTCCGCGGCGTCTGTGCACACCGAGACCATGCCGCTGCGATCGGCGATGAAGCCGTCGCCGTGTCCGGCGGCGTTCGACTGGCCCGCGACCACAAAGACATCGCCCACGCCGAACGGCATCAGGCGCCGGCGCCGCCGACCGGCGGACATCGCCAGGGTGTACCAGCCGCCCTCGGGCACCTCCACCGCGCCGGAGAGCGCACCACCGCGCACCTCGAACTCGCGCCGCGCCACGACGCGCCCGCAGGCGTTGAGGACGAAGACGGGCACCCTCCCTGACAGCTCCGCAAGCCCGGTCATCTGAACCGGCACCGACGCTCTGCCTGCGTCGCGCTGCAATACTTCGTACCTGTTTGGCCGCACCACTCGCACGTCGTCGTCCAAGGCTTTCATCCCCATTCTCGCAGTCGCGCCGGTCTGGCGGCGCTACTCCGCCAGCCCACAAACCTCACTGACCAACTCGCTCACCGCTTCGATCTTCTCGATCTGCCCGACCTGGGAGATCTCGTCGGATACCCCCAGGATCAGCCGCGGCGCGAATATGTCTATCACCCGGCGGGCGAAATCGAGCACCTCCGAGACCGGGTACGAGGGCAAGAAGTGGATCGCCGGCAGCAGGTCGAGGCAGACGAGCTGATCGCCGACCGCGTCCTTGATCTCCTCCAGCGTGATGTCGCCCATTGGCTTGGGCGTCAGCGCCTCGACCGCATGCAGCCGTGCCGGCTTGAGGTAAGGCAGGATCAGGCGCGCATGGCCGTCCCAGTGGCTGTGGACATAGCGCCCCGCGGCGCCGAGGGTATCGCTAATCCACTGCCAGCGCGGCAGCAGGTAGCGCTCCAGGATCGGCGGCGGGGTGAACTCGTTGGTGGCGTGGTCACCCAGATTGAAGAGGCGGCACGGGAGCGTCAGCGCCGCGTCAACCATCCGCCGGTCGCGACGGTCGCACGCCTCCAGGTGGGCCTCGACCGTCGCTCGATCGTCGTGTAGGAGGTAGAACGTTGCCTCGAGGCCCGCGTGAAACTTGATGAGATCGGTGAAGCCGGAGCTCTCGAGGAAGACCGTCGGCTCTGCGCGCCGCCCGACCCTGGCCGCCGTCTCCTCGAAGGCGGCGAGGTCCGCCCGAAACTGCGCGCGCTCCACCACCTCGGTCAACACCCGCAGGTCGCGCGGCTCCTTGACCGGCCATTCGATGATGCGCCGATTGTGCAGCTTGCCGTCGCTCCAGATGTCGCGATAGACGGTGCGCAGGCTGCCGGAGGGCGTGGTCACGGTTTGGATGAAGAGGTCGCCTTGCTGCTCCTCGGCGCGCACCACGTCCGCGGGCTCCTCGTAGCGCTCTAGCCCCGCCGACGCGGCGTAGCGCACCGAGCACCCCAGAGCGTCGTAGATTTCCAACAGGTCGAGGCCGCGGAAGCGCGCCGGCATCGTTCCTTCTGCCTGGTGGTGGTGGATCCAGGTCTCCAGCCGCGGCTGCCAGAGCACGGCGTCAGCGGTGCCCTGAAAAACTGCCAGGTTAAGCTCCTTACGTGTCAAGCCACATGCTCCGTTCTCGAAGGTGGGCAGTGGATACCCCAGGTCCTACCTCGCCAGGCGGAATAGCCTCCCGTCGCCCGCCTCCAGCGAGACGGCGATTGTTGCGCCGTCGCCCGGCGTGGCATAGCCCCTCCATTCGCGGCGAGCGCGGTCGAACTCCTGCACGCGCGCGCCGCGGGGCAGGCGAAGCCGGGCCGTGGCCGCGCGGCGATAGTCGCGGTTGACAACCATGAGGGCGGTGGCCTCGCTCCCCTCGCCAAAGAGCCCGAGGACGAACTCGCCCGCGCTCACGACCCCGACGGATGCGTCGGCTGGAACGGCCTCGGCTCCGGTCGGAAGCGGCGCGGTGTGATACACGCCCAGCGAATGCAGTGCCATGAGCGCGCGGCTGAGTGCTTCGATCTCAGCGTTCAATCGAGCGGCGTCAAGGGCCAGCGGCATGCGTTTCCCGTCCTGATACAGCCCGCCATACGCCGCCGGCCCCCAGTAGAGGAAGTAGCTTATCCCCCGCCCGCCGTAGGCCAAGGTGGTATAGACCAGCCAGCGCAGCTCGGCCGCGTTCGGCAAGCGCCAGTCCGGGATGATGGTGCAGGCCTGGATGATGTTCATGAAGGGCACGCCGGCGCGCAACGCCGTCTCGCGAATCAGCCCCAGGTTGAAGAAGTACTGATCGGTGTCGTGGTGCTTGAAGAAGTGATAATGGTCGTAGCTTATCAACCCGGGCTCGACGATCTCCATGAACTGGCGCAGGTGCTCGCGGTAGGCGGTCGCGGTGTCGCCGGTAACGCCCAATTGCTCGTTGGTGGCATAGGTGGGAAAGAGGTTGATGTAGGCGAAATGGGCGGGGTCGCGCTCGCGCAAGTAGGCGACCAGCCGCCCCAGGGCCGGAAAGTCCTTGGCGCTGGGCTCGTCGGTGAGGTAGTAGGCATCCAGCGCGGGATGGTCTTTCACACGCGCGACGAGGGCATCGAGTTGGGTGTTACGGCCTGGGTCGTCGAGCGATGCGGGGGCTAGCAGGGGGTCTTGCAGCATCGCGCGCAGGCCGTGGCGGGCCACGACGTCCAACTCGTCGGCCTTGGCCCATACCAGGTTGTAGTGTTCAGACTTGATCGCTGCCAGCGCCTGGTCGGTATTGGGCGGCGACAGCCAGCAGGTGATGATCATGCGATCCTGCTGCCACGGCGTCGCTGTGGCAACGGCGCAGACTAGAGCCAGGAACAGACTAGCGAACGCTAACAGGTGTAGCAGCGTCATGACTTCCCTCCGGCTGACGTTGATTCCGCACGGGGGCGGGCTCCGCGGTGACCACGCGCCGACGTCAGCCTGCTACGTCAGGTGCTTGAACTGCGGCAGCAGCGGCGCCTGCGTGCGGAACAACTCGTCCACCATCTGCTTGATCTCCGCCAGCGACAGCACCGCCGCCGCCACCGGATCGTAGCAGCAGGCGTGATAGGCCGCCCTCGGATCGCCGGTCAGCGCGGATTCGACCGTGAGCTCGATGGCGGCGGTGTTGACCTGGTTGAGGGCGGCGCACTGCGGGGGCAGCGCCCCAATGTGCACACCCATCAAGCCCGCCCTATTCGCGACCACCGGCACTTCGATCGCGGATCCCGGCGGCAGGTTAGTGATGAGCCCGGTGTTGGGCACGGTGGCGTTGAACTCGAACAGCTCGTCGAACAGCAGCCCGCGCACGATGCTGGAGGCGTACTCGTGGGAGCGGCCGAGCTTGATCGGCACGCGCCCCTCGGCGTAGTCGCGCATCTGCCGCTGCCATTTCTCCCCCCGCTCGCGGTCGTCGTACTCGGCGAGGATGAAGCCGTGCGCGCCCGGGTTCCAGTTCTCGCCGTGGGTGCAATACTGCTCGATCAGGTCCGGCCGCTTGCGGAACCACCAGTTGTACTCCGAATTATGCCCGCTCGACTCGGTCACGTAGTAGCCAAGGGCCTTGAACATCTCGTTGCGCACGAGGTCCTTGCGATAGATCTCGGGCCGCTCGACCGCCTCCCGCAGCAGTGGATAAGCATCCTTGCCGTTCCACTCGAAGCGCAGCGCCCACGCCTGGTGGTTGATGCCCGCGCACACGCACGTGATCTCCTGCGCCGGCGCTTGGATCCACGACCCCAGCATCGCCCCCAGCCCCTGCACGCTGTGGCACAGTCCCACCAGCCGCACCGACGTCGCCTGCTGCATGGCCCGGCACAGCATGGACATGGGGTTGGTGTAGTTGAGCAGGTAGGCGTTGGGCGCGTGGCGCTCGAGGTCGCGGCAGATGTCGAGCATCATGGGGATGGTGCGCAGCGCGCGAAACACCGCCGGCGTGCCCATGCTGTCGCCGACGTTGAAGTCCGCCCCGTACTTCATGGGAATCTCGATCTCGGGCCTGAAACCGTCAACCCCGTGCGCCAGGATGGTGGTGATGACGATATCCGCGTCTTTGATTCCTTCGGCGCGATCCAGCGTTGCCTCGACCTTCGCCGGGTAGCCGCCGACCTCGACGATCCGGGCGACCGCGCGTTTGGCGTAGTCCAGGCGCTGTTCGTCCGTGTCGATCAGCGACAGCGTGGCGTCCTGCATGTCCTCCCACGACAGCATGTCGATTGCCAAGGTGCGGGTGAAGCCCAGGCTGCCCGCTCCCACGAACGCGATCTTGATCACTTGCCACTCTCCTTGCGGCGGCAGCGACTTCTGGAATGTAACCCCCTCCAGGTGCGCATCGGCTCGCCCCGCGCGCATGCGACTCGGCCGCGCGGCGAGCGGAGCCGCGCGGGGAACGCGAAACTTGGTTCCCTGCGCACAGCATACTACCACGCCCTCGGCGCTGCGACCTGCAGCCGCCCCGAATTCGCGTGCTCCGCGCTGCCCCCTGGCGTAGTGCACCGGCAGGAAATGCTTCGCCGCAAGCAGAAGTACGAAGTACAAAGTGCTCGAGGGGGCCTGGTGCAGACTGCGCCCCCGCACGGAGGCGCAATCCGGCGTTTCGGGTCATCCCGGGCGGGGTCTTCGTGACTCCGGTCGCCGGGCGAGCCGGGCCTCGGCACCCCGCTGCCGGGGGCAGCCTTGAAATACCCTCTGATTTAGCGCCGCGAACAGCGCCTGTGGCACGAATCTTGCGACTCAAATGCCCGGAGAGGTAGGCACGCCGATGACCAGATGGGCCGTTCTCGCGGTGACCGCGGCCGCCGTCGTGTGCGTCACGTCGCACCCGGCACGGGCGGAGCAGAGCAGCTATGTGCCGGGCATCAAGGTTCTGCTCGAAGTGCGCACCCCGCAGGGGGATCTGCGCACCTTCCAGCTCCCCGGCGCCCCCCCGACCTACTGGCAGCAGGACATGCCCGTAGTCCAGGGAGACAAGCTGACCGTCAGCCCCATGATCGCCACCGGCGGCGCTGAGCTGGGTCAGGTGACCGTCCGGCTGGACAACGAACCCCTGGCGGCGACCTCGGAGGCGCCCTGGCGCGCGGAGGTGGAAACCGCGAAGCTGACCCCGGGCTACCACTCGGTGGAGGTATGGGCCGGCATCAAGCCGCCCAACGCGGGCGAGGGAAGCACCGCCATTGCCTTCCTGGTGGTGCCCCCGAGCGATCCCCTGCTGCAGAGCGGGCAGGCGGCCGCCGGTCCGCCGGTCAGCGACGAGGAGAAGTTGGCTTGCGCCATCCGCGCCCTGGACCCGAAGGTGGACAAGCAGCTTCTCACCACCTCTACCGCGAAGGTCGCCGGGCCTACGCTGTTTCATGTCACGGCGGGCCCTGCGGCCAAGGAGTTCTTCTACAGCCTCAGCCGGGAGGGGCGGGTCACCTACACTTCACCGCTGCTCCCGGTGCAAACGAGCGTCCTGCTCACGCCCCTGGAGGATCAAGGCCCGGGGCAGGAGCCGGGCGAGGTGATTCTGACCATGCGCGTCGGCGACGGCGCGGGGCGGTTCGGCCCGCCGGCTTGGGTGACGGTGGGCATCGTAGCCCCGGAGGCGACGAAGTGAAGATGCTCGTGCGAGGCTGGCTGTTGGCCGTGACTCTGATCCTGCTATCAGTCCCGGCGGGTGCCGCCGGCCGACACCGCACGGGGCCGGATTCATTCCTCACCTGGCGGGCATACACGGTCGAGGATCTGGTGAAGCAGGTCGAGGGGGATTCCGTAATCCGGCAGCGGCTCGCCAAGCACTTCCACGTTTCCCAGGCCGGGCTGGCGTCCTACCTGCGCAAGCACCTGCGCGTCATCACCTTCTCCGAATCGGGATGGCGGCCGGTCTACGGCGTGAACAGCATCGGGCGCATCTATCGCGCCCGCGACTACTTCCACAAGGGCGCGAAGGTCTTCGGGCTTGCCGACGGCACGCCGCTGCTCAAGTACGCGTGCGGCAATCCGCTGGTCACCGAGCTTCCCGGCCAGGCGCAGGTCGCGGCCCGTCCGCCGCAGACCCGGATGCACTCCCCGCAGGAGTTCGTGCTGGTGGTGGCGCTGCCAGTTGCTCCGGTGATCGAGATCCCCACCGCCTCCCCGTTCACCACTCCCGATGAGCGCCCGGGCGTGGCGGACCTGCCGGCAGCTCCCACCATCGCGGTGCCGACCGCGGTGATGGCAGCCTCCGGTGGGCTGGCGCTGTTGCCGCTGGTGGGCCTGCTGGGCGTGGAGGGGGGCGGCACCCCACCGGTCGTCCCGGAACCAAGTGACCTGATGCTGCTGGCCGCCGGTCTTGCCATGCTCGGGGGCCTGGCCCTCTGCCGCCGCCGCAGCGAACTTAGGCTCGCCGCGGCGAGCGTCGCTCGGCGGGCCGCGCGCCCCTAAGCCCGCGGGGCCGGGGTGGCGGGCCGCGGCGCGACCTAGCTAGCCACTAGCGATTGCCGGCGCCCCGGCCGGCGGCGCTACCGCCCACCGCGGGGCCCAACGGCACCGGGGTTACCACCTTCTCCTATAACCCCGCCAACGCGCTGGAGGTGGTGACCTATCCCGGCGCCAAGACCATCACCTATACCTTCGACGAGATCGGCAATCGCCAGACGATGACCGACCCGGATGCGGGGTTGACAAGCTATTCCTTTGACAGCCGGAATCTGATATCATGGCTGGTGAATCCGTTCGCCGAACGCACGACTTGGGTGTATGATGCAATCGGGCGGGTGACCACCATGACCCACGGCAACGCCTCCGTGGCCGAGCACGATTACGACACCGGCGGCCGCCTGACCGCCGTGCGCAATCTGAAGTCCGACCGCTCCGTCATCTCCGTTTTCACGTATTCCTACGACAGCATCGGCAATCGCACCGGCGTTCAGGAGGCCAATGGCGATCTGGTCACCTGGTCTTACGACGAGACTTACCAGCTCACCCGCGAGCAGCGAAGCGGCGACAACGCCTACGACACCACGTTCAGCTATGACGGCGTCGGCAATCGGCTGACCCAAGTCTCCTCCGGCGCAACCACTACGTATGCCTACGACGCCGCGAATGAACTGACTACCTCCGAAGATGCGTCGGGCGTTACGACATTCACTTACGATAGCAACGGCAATACAACCGGGGAGATTCGACCGAACGCGGATCGGGTTACATATACCTGGGATATCGAGAACCACCTGACCAAGATCGAGCTTCCGGCGAGCGTCGTGAACACCGTGACCCTGGACGGCGACGGCAAGCGGCGGACGATAGAGGACAGCGACGGGCTGCGGAAGTTGATGTGGGACCTGGAGAACATCCTGGCCGAGACGGACAGCAACAATGCCACCGTCGCGGTCTACACACTCGCCCCGGAAGAGTACGGGGAGTTGATTTCGCAGCGGAGATCGGGGGCGACGGCGTTCCATCACTTTGACGGGCTGGGTAGCACGAACAAGCTCACCGGTGCCGACCAGGCGAGCCTGATCGAATACCTCTACCGCGCCTTCGGGCAGCACACGGTGCTGTCCGGCTCCAGCCCCAACCGCTTCACCTGGGTCGGACAGCTCGGTTACTATCGCCAGCCCGACCCCGACGACTACTGGGTCAGGGCGCGCATTACGAGCCGCAGCGGCCAAGGATTCCTGTCGAGTGTTTCGCTGCGTTGGCCCGACGAGCACCCGTATAACTACTGCGACAACGACCCGGTCAATTGGGTTGATTCCAATGCGTTCAGGAAACGGAAGAAGGGGGACCCCTACTCCAAGCCACCGACGCCGACGGCGCGGCCTGTCGGCGGCACCATTGCACACTGCTGGGGGCTTCTACGGGCTGCACGCGCAGGTCTGGACCAAGGGGGATGCCGCAAGGCGAACGACCGGATCTATGACTTGAAGCAGCAGTGTCTTCCGTACTACCCCAGCCTTTCCTGGTCCCTGGAATTCTATGATCTAATCATTGACTACTTCAAGGACTGTCCACCCCCGTCGGGGCCGGGGATAGGTCCGGTCCCCTATACAGGTCCGGCCATTCGCGCCCCTGAGGTGCCTCGAGTGCCGGTACCGGGAGGCTGCCTCAACCCGCACAAGTGGGAGGACTGCGGCCGGTGCGGCGGCGCAACAACTCAGGAGCAATGCGGTGACTGCTGTTCTGGCTTCTATCGCGCCGACCAGTTCCGGTGTGAGGAGATCGCGAAGTGCGAACACTTGCCCCACTATGAGGAGGCACATCTTGCGGATTAGGTGACGGAGGCACTATGGGCACTTTGAATGTCAGAGGTGTTATATGGGCCGGTTTAGTCAGTCTTGTTCTCGCGATGACCGGTTGCTACGCCGGCAGGCATGCGGCGCAAGTAACCCGGTCCGCCTCTGCTTCGTCCAGCTACGTGACGGCGCGGGAGAAGGACACCGCGCCGTGCCCGGCGATCGTCAGCGGACTTCGCGTGTCGCCAACTGGGCGTTTTGTGGCCTTCAACCTCATACTGGCTAGGGAGTACCAAGCGCGATCCGCTTATGTTGTGCGCTTGGGTGACGCCGAGGTAATCGCGTCTTTTCGGAAGGCCGTGCCGCTAGATCTGATCGGCTGGAGCGCTGACGAGCAGAGCCTGTACCTTCGCATGTCGGGTCAGGTAGTACGGCATCACCTGGCAAGCGGCGAGGAAACGCCCGTTCCTATGACAGCTCCCAACGGACCCGCCCTCAAGGTGGCCCGTGCGCTCTACTCCCCTGGGTTGGATGAGTTCATAATCCAGCAAGAGCACGGGCCGTGGTATGCCGTGCGCATGCCGACGCGCCGGGCGGAGTTCCTGATGCCGGAGGGAATGGACTATGTCGCTTTGGGAGCGGACCGCGAACGGCATGTCGCCGTCTTCGTGGCGTGCGAGTCTCGTGTCCTTTCCGCTCGTCATGAGTGGAGAGGGACTCCCAGTGTAGCATTGTATCCGCCCCGCGACCGGCGCGCGCGAGTGTTGCGACTTGCATTGCCCCGGGGCAGGATCCTGCGCTACGGCGCGATTACCCGCGATGGTCGGTCGGCTGTCCTGTGCTACCAGGAATACCCCTGGTTACCCACTAAATGCCGCCTGTGCGACGTGGACTTGGCCACCGGCGCGATCAAGCACACCGCCGCCCTGCCACTGCAACCCGAGTTAGCGGTCTACCGGGCGAACATCCTGCGGACGTCACGCGCCGACGACGGAGAGGTTCTTCTAGTCGCTACAGAAAGCAGCCTCTTCACGCTGTCCCTGGACCACTTCATTCTTCGTACGGTGCCCGGTGGCCCCTGGCCGATGTTCACTGACGTGGACGTAACGGGTAAGAGCTGGCAGGCGCTTGTAGCGACTTGGCCGGACGCTGGCATCTGGGTGGTTGACCTCCATAGTGGCACCCGGCGATTGCTGGGGAAGGCAGCGGGTAGAGGATGGGGTGGTGCAGGGACGCACTGACAGTGGCTGGCTCAAGGTGCGCAAGATCTATCCGAGCGCGTTGTTCCCGGAGACCGATGCGCATGTCAAATTGCTTTGGGACTCCTTGCGCTTGTCACGTAGCTTTGGAACACCTATGGCAGGCGAGAAAGGCCCTGGACTGAGGCCCTCGCCTGGGTGACGGGACGTGACACCCGTAGCTGCTGAGCGGCGGGATACCGGTTGAGGCGAGTCATCGAAGCCCGCCGCAGCCGCCGACGGGGGTGAAGGGTATCGCCAAGGCGCGTTTGGGCGTCAACCGACGAGCAAAACAACCAGACGCGTGGGCTAAGCAGAAAGCCGGTAAGCAGTAACGCGCGACTCAGCGAAGACGCGTCGCTCGATGTTGAGCGGCAGCGTCTTCGCGGTCTTGGGCGGCTTCCTCCATTGCTCGCCACGGTGGATCAGCGCTGGCGGCGCCCCGTCGAGGGTCATGTGTCCGCGGTAGCCGTTGTAGTAGACCGGAAAGTCATTCAGCAATCCGCTCAGGTGATCCATACCGCGAATGAGGGCAACGCGGTTCAGCCATTCGTGCTTGAGCGTCCAGATGACGCGCTCGGTGACGGCAATGGAGCCG
>DATLAK010000155.1 GCA_035527535.1 Armatimonadota bacterium | reverse complement strand
TTGAATTCGGCGATGGCGGACTCGCTGACGCCGAACTTCTGGGCGATACCGGCGAGGGTCTCCCCCGGCTGAACGGAGTAGACCTCGTAGCCGGGACTTCCGCGGGCGCGGCCGCCGGCCAGGCACAGCGCCAGCGCCAGGGCGACGCAGACGCAACTGAATGTTGGGCGAGCGCACATAGGGGCGTTGGCGATCACACTCGCTCGGTTATTCCACAATCACGCCACCGACCCGGCCCGGCCGGCCGGCGGTGACCACCCGCCTTCCTGCTCAGCGCTTGGTCCACTGGAAGCCGCGGCGAGCGCGCTTGCGGCCGTACTTCTTGCGCTCCTTGATGCGCGAGTCGCGGGTCAGCAGGCCCGAGCGGCGCAGGGGCGAGCGCAGGTTCTCGTCGTAGCTGACGAGGGCGCGGGCGATGCCGTGGCGCACGGCGCCCGCTTGGCCGCTGACGCCGCCGCCGACGGCGCTGGCCTTGACGTCGAAGCGCCCCAGGGTGTCGGTCAGCTCCAGCGGCTCGCGCACCAGCATCCCCAGCGTATCGCGGCCCACATATTCGTCCATCGGCCGGGCGTTGATGGTGATCTGCCCCTGGCCGGGGCTGATCAGCCAAACCTTGGCGATCGCGTTCTTGCGCCGTCCGGTGCCATAGTAACGGTCAGCCATCATCCTCTCCCGTCTGTGCCCGCAAGCGATGCGGTTGCGGGCGCTGCGCCTGGTGGGGATGGTCGGAGCCGCGGTAGAGCTTGAGCTTGCGCAGCATCGCCCGTCCCAGCCGGTTGTGCGGCAGCATGCCCCGCACCGCCTGGCGCAGCGCCTCCTGGGGGCGCTTGGCGAGCAGGTCGCCGTAGCGCTGCGCCTTGAGCCCCCCGGGATAGCCCGAGTGGCGGTAAACCATCTTCTTGGTCGCCTTGTCCGCGGTCACCGTCAGCTGCTCGACGTTGACCGCGATCACGTGGTCACCGGTGTCCACATGCGGCGCATAGATCGGCTTGTGCTTACCCCGCAGCAGGGCCGCGATCTCGGTCGCCGCGCGGCCCACGGGCATCCCCGCGACATCCACCACCAGCCACTGGCGGTCAATGTCTTGCTTGCGCGGGCTGTAGGTCTTCGTTGGCATTTGCTTTACCTCAAGCCTCAGTACGTCACCCTCACCAGGCACAGCCCGTGGGGCGGTGCCGGGGGCCCGATGCGGCCACGGTCCCTGCTTTCGCGCAGGCGCCGCATCTGCGCTGGCTCCATTTCCCCCCGCCCGGCTGCGAGCAGCGCGGTGACCATGATGCGCGCCATCTGGTAGAGGAAGCGGTCCGCCTCCAGCACCACGATCACCAGGTCGCCCAGCCGCCCCACGCGCAGCGTCGTCAGCTGCCGCACGGTGGAGGCGGTGGGGCTGCCCGCCGCCTCGAAGGCGGCGAAATCATGCTCACCCACGAGCTCCGCCGCCGCTTGGCGCATCGCCGCCACGTCGAGCCTGCCGCCGACGCGGTGGGCGAATCTCCCCACCAGCGCCGACGGCCGATCCCGGTTCAGGATCGTGTACTGGTAGCGGCGGCTCTTCGCCAGGCGCCGCGCGTGGAAATCGTCGCCGACCTCCTGTGCGGCCGCGACCACGATCTCACGCGGCAGCACCCGATTCACCGCCCGCGGCACGCGCTCGGCCGGCAGGTTCCTGGTGGTAGGGAAGTTCACCACCTGCCCCAGCGCGTGCACTCCGGCGTCGGTTCTGCCCGCCGCCGTGATTGTGACTTGCTCTCTCAGCAGCCGCCCCAGCGCCGCCTCGAGCTCCCCCTGGATCGTCGGCCGCGCTGACTGCCGTTGAAACCCGCTATAGCCGGTGCCGTCGTACTCCACCACCAGCTTGATATTCGCCATGCAGGCCCCGTGCTGCCCCGCGCCGTAGGGCACGCGCCGACCGCGACCGCGGCCCCGCTCGCTCAGGCGCGGTCGTAATCCACGAGCTCCAGGCGCGCTCGCATGGCGGCGTCGCCCCGGCGCACGCCCATGCGCACGACGCGCGAATACCCACCCGGGCGCGTGCGAAAGCGCGGGCCGACCTGGCCGAATAGGTGGGCGACCAAGTCGCGATCCACCAAGAACTTGCGCGCCTGGCGGCGTCGGTGGTTGCTGTCCTCGAGCGCGAGGGTAATCATCTTCTCGGCGAGCGGGCGCGCGGCCTTCGCCCGCGCCTCGGTGGTATCCACCTTGCCGTGCCACAGCACGGCGGAGACGAGGCCGCGCAGCAGCGCCAGGCGCTGGTCGGTGGGCCTTCCCAGTTGCTTGTGTGCCAGCTTGTGTCTCATGTCGGTGGCGCTCCTCGCGCGGTGCGCGCCCGCCGGCGAATCCCGTGTCCGCAATCGCCCGGCCGCGGGGTCACTCCAGCTCGATCTCCTCCGAATCCTCGAGCTCCTCCGGCTCCTCGTCCTCTTCGTCGCCTGCGAACTCGGCGTCCCCCGCACCCGCCAGCCGCAAGTCCATCTCCGCCAGCTTGGCCTTGACCTCGTTGAGCGACTTGCGGCCGAAGTTACGGATCTGCATGAGATCGCTCTCGGTGTGCTCGATCAGTTCGCCCACGCTGGTGACCCCGTCCTTGCGCAGGCAGTTGAGCGTGCGCACGGAGAAATCCATGTCCTCCACCCGCGTCTCCAGCAACCGCTGACGGGCGAGATCGACGTCGGCGCTGGGGCTTTCCTCGTGCTCCCCCGCGGAGAAGTCGAAGAAGAGGATGAGGTAGCGGTCGAGGATCTTGGCGGCCTCGCTGATGGCGTCCGCGGGGGTTATGGTGCCGTTGGTCCGCACCTCCAGCGTAAGGCGGTCATAGTCGGTCAGGTGCCCCACGCGCGTCGGCTCCACGCGGAAGGAGACGCGGTGCACCGGCGACAGGACGGCGTCGACGAGGATGGTACCGATATCGTGCTTGCGCGCGTGCTCCTCGGTCACCAGGTAGCCGGTGCCAACGGCTACCTCCAGCTCCATCGCCAGGCGCGCGTTATCGCTGTCGAGGGTGGCGAGGTGAAGATCCTTGTTGACGATCTCGACTTCGGCCGGCGTCTCGATGTCAGCGGCGGTGACCTCGCCCGGCCCGGTGCGGTCAAGGCGCAGGGTCACGGGCAGGTCGCCCCCTGCCAGCTGGGTGTCGGCGACGCGGATCGCGAGCTCCTTGAGGTTGAGTATGAGCTCGGTCGTGTCCTCGAGCACGCCGGGGATAGTCGAGAACCCGTGCAGCACGCCTTCGATTCGGGCGGCGACCACGGCGGCTCCCGGAATGGAGCTCAGCAACACCCGGCGTAGGGCGTTGCCGAGGGTCGTCCCGTAACTCTTCTCCAGCGGCTCGATGACGAACTTGCCGTAGATCGGATCCGCGGCGTCGTCCAGTCTCTCTATCTTGGCGCTGACGGTGTCCAAAAGCATGAGCCTTCGCTCCTTACAGCCTCTATCCAGACCGCGACCAGCCCCGGCCGCCGGGCGAAACGGATTCCCGCGATCCCCTTGGCCTCGCTGCGTCTGCGTCGTTCACGACCGCGTCCGCGGGCTCCCCCCGCGGCCGCTGCGGCGACTAGCGCGAGTAGTACTCGACCACGAGCTGTTCTTGGGCTTCGACCTCCATCTGCTCCCGCCGCGGCAGGGACATCACGCGCCCTCGCATCTGGGCCGGCTCCAGCTCGAGCCATTCCGGCAGTCGGCGGCTGCCGGCCGCGGACAGGTTGACCTGGATCGGCTCCGCCTGCTTGCTGCCCGCGCCGACCTCGATCAGGTCCCCGGCCCTGACGATGTAAGAGGGGACGTTGAGCTGGCGCCCGTTGACCAGAAAGTGGCCGTGAGCGACCAACTGTCGCGCCTGGCTGCGCGACCCGGCGAAGCTCAGCCGGTAGACGACGTTGTCCAGCCGTCGCTCGAGCAACTGCAGCAGGTTCTCGCCGGTCACGCCCGGGCGCCGTTCCGCCTGCTCGAAGTAGCGGCGGAACTGGCGCTCCAGCACGCCGTAGATCGTGCGCAGCTTCTGCTTCTCGCGCAGCTGCAAGCCGTAGTCCGACACCTTGCGTCGTCGCTGACCATGCTGGCCGGGCGGATAGGTGCGCCGCTCGACGGCGCACTTGGGCGTGTAGCAGCGGTCGCCCTTGAGGAACAGGCGCGTGCCCTCCCGCCGGCACTGGCGACAGCGGGCATCCTTGTATCGTGCCATGGGTCTGTCTTCTCCCCGTCTATCCTGCGCTGCGATCCCAGCTCGGACGCCGCGATCCCAGCTCGGAGCTGCCGACCTCATGCAGGTCCGCGTCGGCGTCGCCCCGGCGGCGCCGGGTTAGACCCGCCGGCGCTTGGGCGGGCGGCACCCATTGTGCGGTATCGGTGTCACGTCGCGAATGCTGGCGATCTCCAGCCCCGCGGCCTGCAGCGAGCGAATCGCCGTCTCGCGCCCGGCGCCGGGCCCCTTGACGAAAACGTCCACGCGCTTGAGCCCCATCTCCATCGCGTTGCGCGCTGCGCGTTCCGCGGTCGACTGGGCGGCGAAGGGGGTGCCCTTGCGCGTGCCCTTGAATCCCACCGAGCCCGCGCTCGCCCACGAGATGGCGTTGCCGTTGGGATCGGTGATGGTGACCACCGTGTTGTTGAAGGTTGATTTCACGTACGCGCGCCCGTAGGGCACGGACCGTCGCTCACGTTTTCGTTGCCTGGTTGGTCGTCTCATGTGCGGCTCCCGTTATTTCCTGCCCCGGCGCACGCCCACCCCGCGGCGGGGTCCCTTGCGGGTGCGGGCGTTGGTGCTGGTGCGCTGTCCGCGCACGGGCATGCCGCGGCGATGGCGCAGCCCGCGATAGCTGCCGATCTCGATCAGCCGCTTGATGCTGGCCGCGACCTCGCGCCGCAGATCGCCTTCGACCCGGTAGCGTTCCTCCAGACCGTCGCGCAGGCGGTTGATCTCCTCCTCGGTGAGGTCGCGAACGCGCGTATCGGCGCTGACGCCGGTCTCCGCCAGCAGCGCCCGGCTGCGGGCGCAACCGATGCCGTAGATGTAGGTTAGCGCAACCTCCACCCGCTTATCCCGCGGCAGCTCAACACCTGCAATTCGTGCCATGTGTCACTCTCTCCAAACCTCGGACCTGAAGTCTCAAGTCCCGTCACCCCTGCACTTGCTTGTGCTTGGGGCCCTTGCTCGGATCGCTGCAGATAATACGCACTTTCCCTTGGCGCTTGACCACCTTGCAGCGACTGCATATTTTCTTGACCGATGCCCGTACTTTCATGTCACCACCCCTGGCTGGCACGGCGCGGGCGCCTGCCCTACTTGTAGCGCCACACGATGCGCCCACGTGTGAGGTCGTAGGGCGACACCTCCAGCTTGACCCGGTCCCCGGGCAGGATGCGGATGTACGACATCCTGATCTTGCCCGAGACGTGGGCGAGCACCTCGTGGCCCGCTTCCAGCTTGACCTTGAACATCGCGTTGGGCCGGGTCTCCAGCACTACGCCCTCCACCTCGATCGGCGTTTCCTTCGACAACTAGCCTCCTCCGCCGGCGCCCTCAGGGGCGGTCATGATCTCCGCTCCATCCTCGCCCACCGCCACCGTGTGTTCCCAGTGGGCGCTCAGGCCGCCGTCCCGGGTGCGGAAGGTCCACCCGTCCGTATCTTTGGTGATCTCGCACCCGCCTTCGTTCACCATCGGCTCGATCGCCAGCGTCATGCCCGCGCGCAGCTTGAGCGCGTTAGCCCCAGCGGCGTAGTTGGGCACCTGCGGCGGCTCGTGCATCGCGGCGCCGATGCCGTGCCCCACCAGCTCGCGCACCACCGAGTAGCCGCTGGCCACGACTCGGGCCTCGATCGCCCGTGCCAGCTCCCGCAGTGTGCGCCCGGCTCGCGCCTGCGCGATGCCGTCCTCCAGCGCCTGCTTGGTCACCTGCACCAGCCGCCGCGTCGCCGGCGCGATCTCCCCCACCGCGAAGGTAGCCGCCGCATCCGCGTGGAAGCCGTCCACCATCGCGCCGACGTCTATGCCCACGATGTCGCCTTCGCGCAGCACTCGGCGCCCCGGCAGCCCGTGCACCACTTCATCGTTGACCGACGTGCACACGCTCGCCGGAAACCCGTTGTAGCCCTTGAACGACGGCCGCGCCCCGTGGCTGCGAATGATGTCTTCCGCCACCCGGTCGAGTTCCGCCGTTTCCACCCCGGGCGCCACCACCGCCTGCAGCGCCCCCAGCACCGCGGCCACCACCTTGCCCGCGCGGCGCATGGCCGCGATCTGGGCGTCGGTCTTGACGCTGATGCCGGTCGCCGGCCCCGGGTGGCCGCGCTCGCGCAGCCGCGGTCTCACTGTCGGTCTCGCGGGCAGAGCGCGCCGGCGATATCTTCTACCACCGCCGCCGACCCCCGCGTCCCGTCTAGCGAGCGCAGCAGCCCGCGCTCGCGGTAGTATGCCAACACCGGCGCCGTCTGCTCGCGGTACACCACCAGCCGATTGCGCACCGCCTCCGGCGTGTCGTCCGCGCGCTGCACAAGCTGGGCCCCGCAGCGGTCGCACACCCCGGGCGTGCGCGCAGGCATGGTATCCACCTGGTAGATGGCCTCGCATTGGGGGCACACGCGGCGCCCCGACAGTCGCCGCACCAGCTCGTGCTCGGGCACCTCCAGGTCTATCACCACCTCCACGCCGCCGATCATGCCATCGAGCGCCTGCGCCTGCGCCAGGGTGCGCGGGAAGCCGTCGAGAATGAACCCCTTCCCGACGCCCGTCTCCCCCAGGCGCTGACGGACCATCTCCAGAATCAGATCGTCGGGCACCAGCTCCCCCGCGTTCATGTAGTCCTGCGCGCGGCGGCCGAGCTCGCTGCCCTCCCGCACCTGCGCCCGCAGCATGTCGCCGGTGGCGATGTGGGGAATACCCCACCTTGCGGTCAGCGCCCCGGCGATAGTGCCCTTGCCCGCCCCGGGGGGGCCGAAGATAACCAGGCGCATCAGCGGATGAACCCCTGGTAGTGGCGCATCACGAGCTGCCCCTCGATCGCCTGCATCGTCTCCAGTGCCACCCCCACCACGATCAGCAGCGACGTGCCTCCCACCAGGGTGTAGGTCTTGACCCCGGTGATGTCGCCCACGTAGTACTGCATCAACGCGATCACGCCCAGAAACAGCGCCCCCGCCAGGGTCAGCCGCACCAGCACCCGGTCCAGGTAGTCGCGCGTCGGCTTGCCGGGGCGGATCCCCGGCACGTAGCCGCCGTTCTTCTTGAGGTTGTCCGACACCTCCTCGACATTGAACGTGACCGCCGTGTAGAAATAGGTGAAGAAGATGACCAGCAGGAAGTAAACGGCGGACCCCCATTTGCTCTCGCCGGGGCCCGACCTCACCAGCCACTCGCGCAGCACCAGCCAGGTATCCGACTGCGGCAGGAACTGCGCGATGGTGGCCGGGAAGATCGAGATCGAGATGGCGAAAATGATGGGGATGACGCCGGCGGAGTTGACCCGCAGCGGCAGGTGGGTGTTGGCGCCGCTGTAGATGCGCGAGCCGACGACCCGCTTGGCGTGCTGGATGGGGATCTTGCGCTGCCCTTGCTGCATGTACACGATCGCCAGCACCGTGACCACGAACAGCGCGGCCATGAAGAGGATATTGTCGACGCCGTGCACCCCCGCTACCAGCCCCTCCCACGTCTTGGTGACGTCGTAGGGGACGCGCGCCATGATGCCGGCGAAGATGATCAGCGACACGCCGTTGCCGATCCCCTGGTCGGTGATCTGCTCGCCCAGCCACATCAGGAACGCGGTGCCCGCGGTGAGGGTGATGGTCATCGGCAACAGGTGCAGAACCGACGGCACGATGATCACGCCCTGCCCGCGCAGCATGAGGGTGACCCCCCATGCCTGCCCGAAGGCGAGCGCCATCGTCAGGTAGCGCGTGTATTGGCCGATCTTGCGCTGGCCGCTGGGTCCCTCGCGCGCCAACTGCTGGATGCGCGGCGAGGCGATGCCCAGCAGCTGGAAGATGATGGAGGCGTTGATGTAGGGGATGATGCCCATGGCGAAGATGGAGAACTTGCGCAGCGCGCCGCCGGAGAAGACGTCGAACAGGCCCAGCAGGTTGCCGCCCTGCGCGAACAGACGCTCCATCGCCTCGCGGCTGACGTTGGGGATGGGAATGTGGACGCCGACCACGAACACCGCGAACATGCCGAATACGAACAGTATCCGCCGCCGCAGGTCGGGGATCTTGAAGGCGGCCACCAGCGATCCCAGCGAACCCGTCACCTAGACTACCTCCGCCGTGCCGCCGGCGGCCTCGATCTTGCCGCGCGCCGAGGCGCTGAAGTGGCTGGCGAGAACGTGCAGGGACCGGCTCAGCTCGCCCTCACCCAACACCCGCACTCCGTCCTCGAGCGATCTGATCACCCGCGACGCGAGCAGCAGCTCGGGCGTCACCTGCGCTCCCGCCTCGAAGCGCTCCAGTTGCCCGATGTTGACGATGGCGTAGTGCTTGCGCAGCATGCCCCGCGGCATGGCCGCCTTGGAGATGCCGCGCAGCTTGCGCATGCGCCGGTGGAGCGGCGTTTGCCCGCCCTCGAAGCGCGCAGGCACGCTGCCCCGCGCCTTCTGCCCTTTCATGCCGCGGCCGCAGGTCTTGCCATGGCCGGAGCCGGTGCCGCAGCCGACGCGCTTGCGCCTCCGGGTCGAGCCCGGGGTTGGCGAGAGCGCTCCTATCTTCATCTCAGGCACTTTCGTTTCCCTGTCTTGGTTGCGACTGTCGGGCGGGCACCCCGCGCTCTGGCGCCGCCAGCCGACCGCACGCACGAAAGTATATTATACGCGAAATTCGCGCCAACCACAATCGAGCCGCGGGCCCGGCTAGCCGGGGGGCGCGTCCGCTATCTCCTCCACCTGCACCAGGTGGCGAATGGCCGCGATCATCCCTCGTATCTGGGGGGTATCGTCATGCACCGCGACCCGGCGAATGCGGAACAGCCCCAACGAGCGCGCCGTGCACTGCTGCTTGCGTGGGCGGTCGGCGGTGCTGCGCACGAGCATGATCTGCACCTTGGCCATGCTAGCCTCGTCTCCGCTTGGGCGCCTTGGGCGCCTCGCCGCCGGCGGCGGCCGCCTCGACCGTCGGCGCCGGCTCCTCCAACGCCGCCTTTTGCCCCGACGGCGGCGAGTATGTATCCAGAATATCGTGGAGCTGCTTGCCGCGCCGTGCCGCCACCGCCTGCGGCGTAGTGAGCGCCAGCAGACACTGCATGGTCGCGCGCGCGATATTGATCGGATTGGCGCTGCCCAGCGACTTGGTCAGGATGTCCTTGACCCCCGCCACCTCGAGCACCGCGCGCACCGCACCGCCCGCGATCACCCCGGTGCCCGGCGTCGCCGGGCGCATGATGACCTTGGCCGCTCCGAAACGCTCCTGCACTTCGTGCGGGATGGTGGTGCCGAGCAGGGGTATGCGCGCCAGGCTCTTCTTCGCGTGGTCGGCGCCCTTGCGGATGGCCTCGGGCACTTCTTTCGCCTTGCCCAGCCCGACGCCGACGGTGCCTGCGCCATCGCCCGCGACGACCAGGGCGTTCCAGCGCAGAGTGCGCCCTCCCTTATGCACCTTCTGCACGCGGTTGAGGGAGATAACCCTTTCCTCCAGGGCCAGCTCGGAGGCATCAATTCTCGGCATGCTCGCTCCTTGTGATCATCGGGCTCCGTCACCTGCAGCCGGCCACCCACCTGCGGGGCCGCGCGGCGCGCCGCGAGCTACAGCTCTAGCCCCGTCTCACGCGCGCCCTCGGCGACGGCGGCGACGCGCCCGTGATACAGGTATCCGCCCCGGTCGAACACGACCTTGGTCACCCCCGCCGCCAGCGCGCGCTGGCCGATGGCCTTTCCGACCTCGGCGGCGGCGGCCCGGTTGCCGCCGCGCGCCATCGCTGGGCGCAGCTCCGGATCCAGGCTGGAGGCGGCCGCCAGGGTTCGCCCTGCGACGTCATCCACGATCTGGGCGTAGATGTGGCGCGCGCTGCGGAATACGGACAGGCGCGGCCGCTCGCCGGTGCCGCGAACGCGCTTGCGTACGCCCCGGCGCCGACGCTGCCTCGCTTTGACTTTCGCTGCCAATGCTGCCACTGCCGTCCCTTTCGTCGTCCGCGCTTCGCGGTGCGCTATCCGATACCGGTCCTGACCGCAGTCTTGCCCGCCTTGCGGCGCACGACCTCGCCGGTGTAGCGCAGACCCTTGCCTTTGTACGGTTCGGGTTTCTTGACCGCGCGGATGTCCGCCGCCATCTGCCCTACTTGCTCCTTGCTGTTGCCCGAAACCGCGATGCGCGCCGCCAGGAAGTTGTTCTCGGCCAGCGGCGTGAACGTCTCCAACGACATCTCCACCCCCGCCGGCGGATAGACCTCGACCGGGTGCGAGAACCCGACCTGGAGCACCAGCTTGCGATCTTGCATCTGCGCGCGGTAGCCCACCCCCATGAGGTCTATGCGCTTGCAGAAGCCGGCGGTGACCCCCGTCACCATGTTGGCGATGAGACTGCGCGTGAGCCCGTGCAGCGACTTATGCTGCTTGGTATCGCTGGGCCGGGCGACGATCAGTTGGTCGCCCTCCGCCCGCACCGTCATCTCCGGGGCCACCCTGCGCTCCAGCGTGCCCCGGGGCCCGGTGACCGTCACCTGCCCGGCGTTGATCTCAACCGTCACCCCCGCCGGCAGCGGTATCGGCCGCTTGCCTACCCGCGACATGTCGCCTGTCCTCCCATCACCACACGTAGAACAGCACTTCGCCGCCGACTCCGCGGCTCCGCGCCTGGCTGCCGGTCAACGGCCCCATGGGCGTCGACAGGACGGCGGTGCCGAGACCGCCCATCACCCGCGGCACGCGCCGCGCGCCCACGTAAACCCTGCGCCCGGGCCGACTCACCCGTCGCACGCCGACGATCGCCGGCGTGCGACCCTCGGTGTACTTGAGGGTCACCACCAGCAGGCCCTGCTTGCCGTCATCACGCATCTCGCATTTCTGCACGTAGCCTTCGGCGCGCAGGATCTTCGCGATCTCGAACTTGAGCCGCGATGCCGGCACCATCACCTGTTCGTGGCGCGCGACGTAAGCGTTACGGATGCGCGTGAGCATATCCGCTATGGGATCTGTCTGGGCCATCGTTCCTCCTACCAGCTCGCCTTGGTGACCCCGGGCAGCAGCCCCCGGAGCGCAAACGTGCGCAGGCAGATCCTGCACATCCCGAACTTGCGGAAGTAGGCTCGCGCCCGGCCGCACACCTGGCAGCGGTAATAGCGGCGGGAACGGAACTTGGGGGCCCGGTTGGCCTTTTCCACTAGTGCTTTCTTCGCCACCCATCTCTCCTCGCGCACCGGCCGGTCGCCCGCCGCCCACAGGCTGGGGCGCGCCCGGCTCGGGCGTCAGTTATCCCTCAGCGGCAGGCCCATCCTCGCCAGCAGCGCCCGCCCCGCTTCGTCGCTCTTGGCGGTGGTGGTGATGATGATATCCATCCCCCGCACGCGCTCAACTTCATCCATGTTGAGCTCCGGGAAGATGACCTGCTCGCGCACGCCCATGGTGAAGTTGCCGCGTCCATCGAACGAGCGCGCGGAGAGCCCGCGGAAGTCCCGGATGCGGGGCAGCACCGCGTTGAACAGCCGGTCCAGAAACTCGTACATGCGGTCCCCGCGCAGGGTCACGCGGCAGCCGACGGGATTCTTCTCGCGCACCTTGAACGCGGCGATGGACTTGCGCGCCCGCGTGATCGCGGGGCGCTGGCCCGCGATCTGCGCCAGCTCTCGCACCGCGCCCTCCAGCGCCTTCGGCTCCTGCGTCGCCACTCCCACCCCCATGTTGATGACGACCTTGCTCACCCGCGGCACCCGCATCGGGTTGTCCAGCCCCAGCTCGCGCATCAGCTCCGGCAGGATCTCCTGGCGGTAACGCACCTTCAGCCGCGGCGGCAGTTTGACCTGCGGTTGCGGCTCCGCTGCGGGGCCGGAGGCGGCTTTGCGCTTGGACTTCCCCGCGCCGCCGGCGCGCTCGGACGCGCCCGCTGGCGCCTGCTTGCGCGTCCGCCGGGCGGGCTTCGGCGCCGGTTCGGGGTTAACGATGTCTTCGCTCATGCCTTACCTCATCCCCGCGCATCAGACCTCGTCAATGTGCTCGCCGCAGCGCCGGCAGACGCGAATGCGCTTGCCCGAAACCGCGCGGCGCGTGACCGCGGTCGGCCGGTCGCAGCGCGGGCACACCAACATGACGTTGGCGATCGCCAGCGGTCCCGGCTGCTGGCGACGCCCGGATTGCATCTGGCTGGTGCGCGTCGTCATGCTGCGGGGCTTGGCGTGCTTGATGATGATGTTGACGCCGTCCACCAGCACCTGGCCCTTCTGTCGGTTGACCGAGAGCACCTTGCCGCGCCGGCCCGGCTCCTTGTCGGCCTCGGCCTTCACTCGTTGGGGAGCCATGAGCGCCAGCTCTTCTGCCCGCCCCCTCATGCGCTGCGCGTGGTCCTTGCCTCGCAGGATGTAGACCAGGTCCCCTTTTTTGATATTCGGCTTGACCGGGCTTGCCATAGCGTGGTCCTCATGCGCGCCGGGGCGCCTACAGCACCTCGGGCGCCAACGACACGATCTTGGTGAACTCGCGGTCGCGCAGCTCGCGCGCCACCGGCCCGAAGATGCGCGTCCCCCGCGGGTCTCCGGCGTCGGTGATGATCACCGCCGCATTCTCGTCAAAACGGATGGAGGAGCCGTCCGCGCGCTGCACCGGCTGCAGCGTGCGCACCACCACCGCGCGCACCACGTCGCCCTTGCGAATGGGCGCTCCGGGGCTGACCTGCTTGACCGCGGCGACGATGGTGTCGCCCACCCGCGCCCACTTGCGCGCGGAGCCCCCCAGCACTCGTATGCATTCGATTTGCCGAGCGCCGGTGTTGTCGGCGACCCGCAAGCGGCTGCGTGTTTGGATCATGACGGTGGCGTGCCTGCCCCCTAGCGCTGCGGTTGCTCCTGCTTGCGCTGTTGCGCCTCATCAATGATGCGCTGGGCGATGTGTCCCGGCACCTCCTCGTAGTGTGAGAACTTCATGCGGTAGCTGGCGCGCCCTTGGGTCATCGAGCGCAGCTCGGTGGCGTAGGCGAACATCTCCGCCAGCGGCACCTGAGCGAGCACGACCTGGCTGCCCGGCGCCCCCGGCTCCATCCCCTGGATGCGCCCGCGCTTGCCGTTGAGATGGCCGATGATGTCCCCCATGTGCTGGTCGGGCACCGTCACCTCTACGTTCATGATCGGCTCCAGGAGCCGGGGCTCAGCCTCGGCCACCGCCTTTTGCAGGGCCATGGAGCCGGCGATCTTGAATGCCATTTCCGACGAATCTACGCTGTGGTAGGAGCCGTCGTAGAGCGCCGCGCGCAGGTCCACCAGCGGGTACCCCGCCACCACCCCGCGCTGCATTGCCTCCGCGATCCCCTTCCCCACCGCCGGGATGTAGTTGCGCGGCACCACCCCGCCCGCGATCTCGTCCGCGAACTCGAAGCCCGCGCCCCGCGGCTGCGGCTCCACCCGCACCCACACGTCTCCATACTGGCCGCGCCCGCCCGTCTGGCGCTTGTACTTGCCCTGCACCTGCACCGTCTTGGTGATGGTCTCCCGGTACGCCACGCGCGGCGTGCCGATCTCGACCTCGACCCCGAACTTCCGCTTCAGGCGGCCGACGATTACCTCCAGGTGCAGGTCCCCCATCCCCGACAGCAACGTCTGCCGCGTGTCGGGATCCGTGCTGACGCCGATGGTCGGGTCCTCCTCGCGCAGCCGGTCGAGGCCGCTGTTGACCTTGTCCTCGTCGCCTTTGGACTTGGGCTGCACCGCGACCGCGAGCACCGGCTCGGGGAAATCGAGGGCCGGCATTGTCACCTGGTGCTGCTCGTCGCATAAGACATCGCCGGTGACGGTCTCGTGCAGCTTGGCGACGACGCCCATGTCCCCGGCGCCCACCGCCGCTACCGCCTCCTGCTGCTTGCCGCGCGGAACCGAGATCTGGCCCACGCGCTCCCGCCGTCGGCGGTTGGCGTTGTAGACGTTGCCGTCAGAGTGCAACACCCCCTGGTAGACGCGGAAGACGGTCAGGCGTCCGGCGAAGGGATCGGCCATGGTCTTGAAGACCAACGCCGCCAGCGGCTGCTCGGGATCGGCGCGCAGCTCGAGCTGCTGCTCGCCTTCCACCGCGACCGCGCACTGCGCCGGCGCCTGCGCCGGGCCGGGCAGGTACGAGACCACCGCCTCCGCCGCCGCCTGCACCCCGATGCCGGAGACGGCGGCAACCGGCACCGCCGCCACCGTCCGCCCGGCAAGCACTGCCGCGCGCAGCCCGCGGCTCATGTCCTCGTTCGTCAGCGCGCCCTGCTCCAGGTACTTCTCGGTCAGCTCGTCGTCGGCTTCGGCCGCCGCCTCCATCAACACCTCACGCGCCACCGCGATGTCGTCGGCCATGGCGGCCGGAGGCGCCTCCTGACTCACCTTGTCGCCGCGCCAGATCAGCGCCTGCTCCGCCAGCAGGTCCACCACCCCCCGCAGCCCCTGGGCCGCGCCGATCGGCAGGTGGGTGGCGACGACATTGCAGCCAAGGCGATCGCGCGCGGATTGCATCGCCCCCGCGAAGTCGGCCCCCTCCTTGTCCAGCTTGGTGACGACGATGAGGGGGACGATCCCCCGCTGGCGCGCCATCTGCCAGTAGCGCTCGGTCTGCACCTCGACCCCGGCCACGGCGTCGAGGGTCACGATGGCGCCGTCGGCGACGCGCAGGCAGGCGATGACCTCGCCCACGAAATCCGCGTAGCCCGGCGTGTCCAGCAGGTTGAGCTTGTGCTCGCGCCATGCGCAGGGCAGGAGCGCCGCGCTGATCGAAATGCCGCGCTCGATTTCGTCGGGGTCGCTATCGCCGACGGTGGTGCCGGCCGCGACCGCGCCCAGGCGGTCAACCACGCCCGCGGCGTGCAGCAGGGCCTCGGCCAGGCTGGTCTTGCCGCTGCCGCCGTGGCCGATGAGCACCAAGTTGCGAATGTGATCAGTGGCGTAGCGTTTCATTGCGCGCGCTTACTTCGCGACCTCGATGATGGCGCTCACCCGCCAGCGCTTGCGGTGACTCAACGGCCGTGTCTCGCTCAGGCGCACGCGGTCGCCGACCTTGCAGCGGTTGTCCTCGTCGTGCGCCATGAATCGCTTGCTGTGCCGCACCACGCGCCGGTAGAGCCGATGCGGCCCCACCGTCTCGACGGCGACGATGACGGTCTTGTCCATCTTGTCGCTGACGACCACGCCCTCGCGCTGCTTTCTGACGCCCCTGGTAGGTTGCTCCATGGTGGTCACCACTCGCCGTTCCTCATGATTTCCGTGCCTCTTCCGCGCCGGCGCTGTGCTCGCGCTCGGCCAGGATGGTCAGGATGCGCGCGAGGTCCTTGCGTACCGCGCGGATGCGCATGGGATTGGGCAGCTGCTTGCTCACCCGCTGAAAGCGCAGGCGAAACCATTCGTCGCGCAGGTTAGCCACCCGGCCCTGCAGCTCCGGCACGCTCTGCTCGCGCAGTTCAGAGGCCTTCATGCCGCCGCCTCCGTGCCGCCGCCCGCCGCGCGCGAGATGACGCGCACCTTAATCGGCAGCTTGTGCGCCGCCCGCAGCAGCGCCTCTCGCGCCAGGTCGTAGCTTACGCCCCCGAGCTCGAACAGCACCCGCCCCGGCCTCACCACCGCCACCCAGCCTTCAGGCGCGCCCTTGCCGCTGCCCATGCGCGTCTCCGCCGGTTTCTTGGTCACCGGCTTGTCGGGAAAGACCCGCACCCACACCTTGCCCGTGCGCCGCATGTGGCGCGTCACCGCCACGCGCGCCGCCTCGATCTGACGGTTGGTCAGCCAGCACGGCTCCAGCGCCTGCAGCCCGTATTCCCCGAAGGCGATGCTGGCGCCGCGTCCGGCGCGCCCCTTCATGTGCCCGCGCTGCTGCTTGCGATACTTGGTCCTGGACGGCATCAACATGGCGTTTGCGCCCTTTGGTCGCTACTGCTCCTCGTCATCGTACGCCTCGTCCCACAGCCGCTGCTCTGGCGCCTCGGCCTGCTCTTCCGCTTCGTCGCTTTCCTCCCCGTCCTCGGCGTCGTCGGCCTCGATCAAGGTCTCCGCCTGCGCCCCCTCGTCCTGCGCCCCCTCGTCCTGCGCCCCCTCGTCCCGCGCCCCCTCGTCCTGCGCCCCCTCGCCGGCGTCCGCCGCAGCCGGTGGCGACTCCGCGATTGCCTGGGCCTCCGGCGCCGACTCCTGCTCCGGCGCCGCAACCGGCGCCGCCTCGGCCGCGGGCACCTCGACAGCGGCCTCCACCCCGTCTTCCGGCGCCGCCGCCGCTTGCTCCGGGGCCTGCTCGGGCGGGGCCGCGCCCGGCACGCGGCGCCATCCCGGACGCTGCTTCACCTCGCGCTTGGCGGCGGGAACCTCCGGCCGCGGCGACCCCTTTTCGGGCAGGATGTCGCCGCGGTAGATCCACACCTTGATGCCGATGTGACCGGCGGTGGTGCGCGCCTCGGTGAAGCCGTAGTCAATATCGGCGCGCAGCGTGTGCAACGGAATCTTGCCGTCCTTGTCGGAGTAGGTGCGCGCCATCTCGGAGCCGCCCAGGCGACCGGAGCAGATGACCTTGATGCCCTGGGCGCCCACGCGCATGCTGCGCTGCACCGCCTGGTGCACCGTGCGCTTGAAGGCGACGCGCTTCTCGATCTGGCCGGCGATGTTCTCGGCCACCAGTTGGGCGTTGAGCTCGGCCTGGCGGATCTCCTGAACGTTGATGTGCACCTTGCGCTTGGTCAGCCGCTCCAGATCCCCGCGCAGGTCGTCAATCCCCTTGCCGCCGCGGCCGATGATAATCCCCGGTTTGGCGGTGTGCAGGGTGATGCGCACGTTGTTGGCGGCGCGCTCGATCTCGACCTCGCCGATGCCGGCGTCGCGCGTGCGGTCGCGCCGCCCGCGCCCGCCGTCGCCGCGCGTGAAGCGTTCCCTGAAGTATTCGCGGATGGTCGCGTCCTCCAGCACCAGCTGGGTGTAGCCCTTGGTCGCGAACCACCGGCTCCTCCAATCCCTTACGATCCCCAGGCGAAAGCCTATGGGATGCACCTTCTGGCCCATGGCCCTGATCTACCTTCCTCGCGCGCCGCACCTGCGAGCGCGCGTCACTTCCCTATTGCGGCCGCATGCGCGCCGGCGGTCGGCGCTTGGGCGCGGCCGCCGGCTGCGGTCGTTCGTCGAGCACCACCGTGATATGGCTCATGCGCTTGCGGATGATCCCCCCGCGGCTGAGCGAGCCGGGGCGGAAGCGCCGCAGGCTGGGCCCCGCGTCGGCATAGGCCAGCCGCACCCGCAGCCGCTCGCGGTTCATGCCGTGATTGGTCTCGGCGTTGGCCGCGGCCGAGCTCAGGACCTTCTTGATCGCCGGCGCCGCCATGCCCGGCGTGAAGTCGAGCAGCGCCAACGCGCGCGTCAGGTCCTGGCCGCGGATGAGGGCCAGCACCCGCCGCACCTTGAACGGCGCGATTCGTATGTACTTGGCTGTCGCCTTTGCCTCCACCGCTGCCTCCTAGCGCGGCGCGGTCGAACGCTCGGTGCGATGCCCGTGGCCCCGGAAATGCCGGGTCGGGGCGAACTCGCCGAGCTTGTGCCCGACCATGTTCTCCGTCATCAGCACCGGCACATGCCGGCGCCCGTCGTGCACCGCAATGGTGTGCCCCACCATGTCGGGGACGATGGTTGACCGCCGCGACCAGGTGCGGATGATCTTCTTCTCTCCCGAGCGGTTGAGGCGCTCCACCTTGTCCATCAGGTGGACGTCCACGAAGGGACCCTTTTTCAGCGATCTCGCCATCTCTTCGAACCTCGGTCGCTTTCCGGCCGCGGCCAGCTCGACCCCGGAAGCTGGATTCCCCTTGCCCGCAGCCTGCCCCTCCGGGCGCTCCCTCCGACCTGCTTACTTCTTCTTGCGCTTCATGATCAGGCGGTTGCTGGCCTGGTTGCGCCGACGCGTCTTGTGCCCCAGGGTGGGCTGTCCCCACGGGGTCATGGGGCTCTTGCGCCCGATCGGGCTGCGCCCCTCGCCCCCGCCGTGGGGGTGATCCCGCGGCGTCATCGCCACCCCCCGCACGTGCGGGCGGTGCCCCTGCCAGCGCGTGCGCCCGGCCTTGCCGACGGTGATGTTGGAGTGGTCGGTGTTGCCGACCTGCCCCACCGAAGCCCGGCAGCCGATAGCGACCATCCGCATCTCGCTCGAGGGCAGGCGCAGGTGCGCGAACTTGCCCTCCTTGGCCATGAGCTGCGCGCTGGCGCCCGCGCTGCGGCACAGCTGGCCGCCCTTGCCGGGGGACAGCTCGATGTTGTGCACGACGGTGCCCACCGGCATCGCCAACAGCGGCATCGCGTTGCCCGGGCGCACATCCACCCCCTGCGTGCCCGAGATGACCGTCATCCCCACCGCGATTCCCACCGGCGCCAGGATGTAGCGCTTCTCGCCGTCGGCGTAGTGCAGGAGCGCGATGTCAGCCGAGCGGTTGGGATCGTATTCGATCGCCGCCACGCGCGCGGGAACATGGTCCTTGTCGCGCTTGAAATCCACGAGGCGATAACGCCGCTTGTGCCCGCCGCCGCGGAAACGCGCGGTCGTGCGCCCGCTGGCGTTGCGCCCCGCGCTGCTACGCAGCGGCCGCAACAGCGATTTTTCCGGCCGCTCCCGCGTGTGCTCCCGCTGCACTTGCGTCATGTAGCGGCGGCTGGGTGTCGTTGGCCTGTATTGCTTCACTGGCACGTTAGCTGTTACCTCGTCGGCCTAGCCCGCACTATTCACGATACGTTCAGACACTGCGCACACTGCGCGACGAAACATGCGATCGAGGTGAGCAGGTGACCGCCGGCTCGCAATTCCGGTCTTCTCGCCTGTTCGCCTGCGGCTAGGCCCCGACAGGTCGGGGCCGCCGTGGCGGCCACCGGCCTAGCCATTCCACTGCTCGCCTGCTCTAGCCCGAATCACGGATAATTCGGCCTAGAGCCCCTCGAATACCGGAATCTTCCCCTGCTTGAGGGTGACCACCGCTTTTTTCCAATCCGAAGTGCGGCCGGGGCGCCGCCGCCGGCCCAAGCCCGAAGTGCGCCGCTCCTTGCCGCGCACGTTGATGGTGTTGACCTTGGCGACTTTAACCTGCGGAAACAGGCGCTCGATGGCGTTGCGCACATCCACCTTGGTCGCATCGCGGCGCACGCGGAAGACGTACTTGCCGACCTCGCTTGCGGCGACGCTCTTCTCCGACAGGATGGGCCGCAGGATGATGTCGTGCGCATCCTTCATGTCCGCGTCTCCTGCAGACGCTCCAGCGCCGCCCGGGTCATCACCAGCCGCGTGCTGGCGGCGATGTCGTAGGTATTGAGGGCGTCCGCCTCGACCACGGTTACTCCCGGCAGGTTGCGCGCCGACAGCACCAGCTCGCGCGACGGCTGCCCGTCCACCACCAACACGCGCCCGGCGCTCGCGTCGAGGTTGAGATTGGCCAGCACCTGCGCGAACTCGCGCGTGCTCGTCCGCTGCGGCTGCAGGTTGTCAACCACCGTCACCTGCCCGCTGCGCGCCCGCTCCGACAGGATGGTGACCAGCGCCCGGCGCCGCACCTTCCGGGGCAGGCGCTGCGACCAGTCGCGGGGCTTGGGCCCCATGGCCGCGGCGCCGCCCTTCCAGATAGGGGAGCGGCGGCTGCCGTGGCGCGCGCGCCCGGTGCCCTTCTGGCGCCAGGGCTTGCGACCCCCGCCGCGGACGTCGCTGCGCCCCTTGGTGCTCGCCGTGCCGGCGCGGCGGCCGGCCAGGTAGGCCGTGACCGCTCGATGGACGAGCCCTTGATCGGCGGCGACCTCGAACAGCGCCGCGCTCATCTCGATCTCGCCGACCTGCTCGCCGGCCGCATTGTACAGCGGCATGGTGGGCATCAGCTATGCCTCCGCCTTATGCTGCTCACGGTCGCTCACCGACCACTTTCGCCCGCGCCACGCGCTTTGGACGCGCCACCGGCTTCGTCACCCGCACCATGCCCCCCGGCGCGCCCGGCACCGCCCCGCGCAGGATCAGCAGGTTGCGCTCCGGGTCGGCGCGGATCACCTCCAGCCCTTTGACCGTGACCCGCGCCGCGCCCATGTGGCCCGGTTTGCCCGTGCCCGGGAATACGCGCGCGGGATCGGTCGCCCCCCCCGACGCCGGCCGCCGGTGAGACATCGAGCCGTGGCTCGCCCCTCCCCCGTGCCAGCCGTAGCGCTTGATCACCCCGGTGAAGCCCTTGCCCTTCGAGGTGGCGGTGACGTCAACCCGCTCCCCGACCTCGAAGAGATCGGCGCGCAGCTCCTGTCCCACCTGGTAGCCATCGCACTCGGTAAGCCGGAATTCGCCCAGCCTCCGCCGGGGCTCGACCCCGGCGCGCTTGAAGTGCCCCAGGGCGGGGCGGTTGACGCGCCGCTCGCGCACGCTGCCGAAGCCCACCTGCAGCGCGTCATAGCCTTCGCGCTCGGCGCGCTTGCGCTGAACGACGATGCAGGGTCCGGCCTCGATCACCGTCACCGGCAGCGCGCGCCCCTGCTCGTCGAACATCTGGGTCATGCCCAGCTTGCGCCCGATTATCCCCTTGGCCACTGGCATCTCGTGCGTCCCCTAGCCCAACTTGATCTCGATGTCAACGCCCCCCGGCAAGTCGATCTTCATCAGGGCGTCAATCGTCCGCGGGCTCGGCTCCAGGATGTCGATCAGGCGCTTGTGGGTGCGCATCTCGAAGTGCTCCATCGATTCCTTGTCGATGTGGGGCGAGCGCACCACGCAGAAACGATTGATCTCCGTCGGCAGCGGCACCGGGCCGCATACCTGCGCCCCGGTGCGGCGGGCGGTGTCCACGATGCGCACCGCCGACTGATCCAGGATGCGGTGATCGAACGCCTTGAGGCGAATGCGGATCTTATCGGCGGCTGACTCGGTTGACCTGCCCATGTGCCTGCGCCTCGTTTCCTTACTTTATGATCTCGGAGATGACGCCGGCGCCCACCGTGT
>DATLAK010000154.1 GCA_035527535.1 Armatimonadota bacterium | reverse complement strand
CGGACCTCGAGTCAGCGACCATGACGCAAGCCCGGGCGGAGCCGCGCTCGGCGCCGGCGACGTCGCGGTCGAGCAACTGCTGAGCGATGCCGTGCGCACGGCGGCGGACACCCTGGCGGCGGACACTTGCTCGCTGATGCTCATCGAGCAGGCCGGCAGCGAACCGGTGATGGAGATGGCGCACGGCCTGGGCGAGGAGGCGCTGCGCGGATCACCGACTCCCGCGGGGCACAGCATCGCGAGCTATGTGCTGTCCTGCGGTCAACCGGTGATCCTGGGGAACCCGCTGCGGGACCCGCGCCTGCAGGGGCTGGACATCGAGCCGCGCCGCGACATCAGGTCCTCGATCTGCGTGCCCATCGCGTTGAGTGAGGGCGTGCGCGGCGTGGTTAACTTCAACCGCACCGAGAGCGCGGAGCCTTTTGGACACTCCGACCTGCGGCTGGGGTGCATGCTGGCGCCCGCGCTGGGGCGGTGCGCGGCCGACGCTCGCGCCTGCCGCCGCGAGGGAATGAGCGCGCGTGAAGCGGCGGTCGCTCGCGAGCGCCTGCGCCGCGATCTCGATCATCTCTACCGGCTGTGCGACATCGTGCACCGCGTCAACACCAGCTACGAGCCGCGCTCCATCCTGGAGCAAACCGCGCAGGGGCTGGCGCTGCTGGTAGGCGGCCGCGGCGCGGGCTTTGCGCCCTGTGACGAGGCGCTCTCCGTCGCGATCGGGCCTGCATCTCACTCCGGGGTGGCGCGGCTGTCCCTGAGTGCCGCCGCCGCGGAGGCAGCGCAGGGGCTTGCCGGCCCGCTGGTGCTCGATCATCGCCTGCGGTGCCCGATCCCGGAGGCCGCAGGCGTAGCCGCGGAGATCGGCGAGCAGGTGAACGCCGGGCCCGTACTCGTACTCCCCTGCGGTGATGCCCGCGGCAGCCTGAGCCTGATCGCCGTCTGGGGCTTTGCCCAGGCCCCCGGCGAAGCCGAACTGTCGCTGGCGGCCAGCCTGTGCAGCCACAGCGCAGCGCTGCTGCGCAAGGCGATTGACTACGAGGCGGCGGTCAGCCGGCGGTCGCTCGAGCTGTCGGCGCTCTACCAGTTGTGCGGCGAGATCGGCGCGGCGACGACCGTCGAGTCGGCGCTGCGTTCGGTGCTGGAGATCGCGCACTCGATGGTGCCCTACGCCGAGGGCCTGGTTTTCATCCGCAACGAGGAGACCTCGCACCTGGAGCTGGCGGCGTGCCGCGGGGTGGAGTTCGAGGCGACGCGCGCGCAGGCGCCGCAGGAGCAGCCCGGCAACATGTACCAGTGGGTGGTGGCGGAGGGCAAGGCTTTCATCTCCAGCGACGTTGGCCAGCACCGACACGACGCCAGTCGCCTGGGGCAGGTGCTGCACTCCTCGATGGCAGTGCCGCTGGTGGTGGGCAATGAGACCATCGGCGCGCTGGCGATCCACAGCCCGCTGCCGCGCGCGTACACGGAGGAGCACGTCAAGGTGCTCTCGATCGTGGCTTCGCAGGCGGCGGCGATTTATCGCGCGTTGGAGTCGCTGGGGCGCCTGAGCCGCTACACCGATAAGATCCTGCAGAGCATCGTCGCGGGGGTGGTCGGCCTCGATCGCGCGGGCAAGGTGGTCATCTGGAGCCCGGCGGCGGCGCGGATCTTCGGCCGCGAAGCCGCCGCCGCGGTGGGCGCCGATTTCTCCACCGTGGCGCGCGAGATCGCAGGCGACGGCGGGCGCGCGCAGGACGGCGCGCAGTCGCTAGGCCTGGTAGCGCTCCAGGTGCTCGCGCACGGCGAGCCGGTGCTCGAGCACGAGGTGCGCCTGGAGCGCGCGGGCCGGCCGCCGCGGGCCCTGCTGGCGGACTGCACACCCCTGCGCGACGCCGACGGGCAACTAGTGGGCGCGGTGATCCTGGTCGAGGATATCACCGAGCGCAAGCACATGCAGGAGCGCATGCGGCAGATGAGCCAGCTCGCCGCCGTCGGCCATGTGGCGGCCAACGTGGCGCACGAGATCCGTAACCCGCTGAGCGCCATCAAGACCGCGGCGCAGTTCCTGAACACCGAATACAGCGCCGACCAATTGATCGCCCAGTTCTCCGGCATCATCAACCAGGAGTGCGACCGACTGAGCAAGGTCGCGACCGACTTTCTGACCTTCGCCCGCCCCAGCGAGCCGCAGCTTCAGCGCATCTCCCTGGCGAGCGTGGTCAACGACGCCCTGGCCGCGACCGCGCGCGAAATGGCGGAGCACCGCGTCGGCGTCAGCTGGTGCGCTCCGCCGCGCCTGCCGCGCATCTGGGCCGACCCCGACGCTCTGCGCCAGATGCTGGTCAACCTCCTGATCAACGCCGCGCAGGCGATCGGCAGCGACGGCGAGATCACGATCAGCCTGCAAGCGGCGCGCACCGAGCGGGGAGCGCGAGCGCAGCAAGTCGTCATCAGCGACACTGGACCCGGCATCGGCGAGGAGGACCTGGAGCGCATATGGACGCCTTTCTTCAGCACCAAGGCCAAGGGCACCGGTCTCGGGCTGTCCATCGTGCGCAAGATAGCGGAGGCGCATGGGGGCCGGGTGTGGGCCGAGGGCGCCGCCGGCGGCGCCGTGTTTGTCGTGCGCTTGCCCGGGGAGCGCCGCGACCGGCGGCCGACGGCCGCCAGGTCGGCCCCGCAGGCGCCGGCCGACGCGGCGGGAGCATGGCGCAAGCTTGATCTCTACCGCGACTACGCCGCAGCGCTGACGACGACGGCGGCTGAAGGAGACGATTGATGAAAGACCCGGCGCGAATCCTGGTGGTTGACGACGAGCCCAACATCTGCCAGGTGCTGTCGGCGGTGCTGCGCAAGGACGGATACGACGTGCAGGTGAGCCGGGACGGGGAGGAAGCGCTGAGCCTGCTCGAGCAGAACCCAGTTGACCTGCTGATAACCGACGTGGTGATGAACAACGTCGGCGGGGTCGATCTCCTGCAGCGCGTGCAGTCCGCAAGCCCGCAGACGCCGGTGGTCATGATGACGGCCTACGGCACCATCAAGAGCGCGGTTGACGCGATCAAGCTCGGCGCCTTCGATTACCTGGCCAAGCCCTTTGACATGGAGCAGATGAAGTCGGTGGTGCGCAAGGCGCTGTCGCAGCGCCGCCAGATGCGCGCGCGCGGCGCAACCGTGCCGGCGGCCGGGACGCCCGCCGGGGAGGAGCCGGCGGCGGCGGGCATCGTCGGCGAGGGCGAATGGCTGACGCGCGTGCACGAAATGATCTCCAAGGTCGCGCGCAGCCGCGCCAACGTCCTGCTGCGCGGCGAGAGCGGCACCGGCAAGGAGCTGGTGGCGCGGGCAATCCACGCCCACAGCACCCGCGCCGATCGCCCCTTCGTGGCGGTGGCGTGCAGTGCGCTGAGCTCCGACCTGCTGGAGAGCGAGCTCTTCGGCCACGAGCGGGGCGCCTTCACCGGCGCGGTCGCACAGAGGCCCGGCCGCTTTGAGTTGGCCGATGGCGGAACGCTGTTCCTGGACGAGATCGGCGACATCAGCATGAACCTGCAGCTCAAGCTGCTGCGGGCCATTCAGGAGCGTGAGTTCGAGCGCGTCGGCGGCACCAGGACCCTGCGCGTGGACACCCGCCTGATCGCCGCCACTAACCGCGACCTGGAGGCCGCCGTCAACACCGGCAGCTTCCGCGAGGACCTCTACTACCGCCTGCGGGTGGTCGAGATCTACCTGCCGCCGCTGCGCGAGCGCGCCGGCAACGTGCCCAAACTGGTGCGTCATTTCCTGGAAGCCTTCAACCACGAAAACTCCAAGCATATCGGCAAGGTGCCGCCCGCGGTGCTGGCGATTCTGGATGACTATCCCTGGCCCGGCAATGTCCGCGAGCTCGAGAACGCCATCGAGCGCGCAGTGGTGCTGGCGGATGATGACGCCGTCGAGCTGGAGCTGGACTTGCTGCCGCCGTCCATCATCAGCCGTAATGGCGGCGGGCAGCCCGCGATCCCGCGCAACAGCCTGGCGGCGGAACTGCACCAGGCAAGCAAGGAGCGACGCCGGGATATCCTGGCCGCGGCGCTGGCCGCCCACGACGGCGACATAGCGCGGGCGGCAGAGGCATTGGAGATCACCGAGCGCGCGGCGGCCTACTACGCGGACGAGCATTCCGCAAGCGCCGCGCGTCGCCCCCGCGCCCGCCCGCGCAGCCGCCAGGCGGCGCCTCGCCAGTCCGCCGCGGTGCGCGCGGTACGCACGCGCAAGACTGAAGCTTGACAACCCAGGGCCGTGCCAGCCGGGCGCTTGTGGCACGATTCTTGCAGCTAGGGACCGCAGCCCTGTTGGACTGCTGTGGGAATCACGCCATGAGCAAACTGCCACGGCGCATACTCGTCGCCGACTCCGACTATGCGTTCGCCCAGAGCCTGCGCGCCGACCTGGAGGGTCGCGGCTACGGCGTCGAGGTGGTCAGCGACGGCCTGAGCGCGATCAACATGGTCAAGACGCGGCCGTTCAGCGGCGCCGTCGTGGACACCGATCTGATCGCGGTGGACGGCCTGCAGGTGCTCAGCATCATCAAGGACCTCAAGCGGGCGCTGCCGGTGGTGGTGACGAGCAAGCGCGAGCGCGCGGCGACCGAGCGCGCGGCGCGGGAGGCGGGGGCCGAGGCCTATGAGCCCAAGCCATGCCCGCCGGCGCGAGTGGCGGAGGCGCTCGAGCAGTGCATGAGCGGCAGCGCCTCCATTCCGCGCCAGCGGCCGTCCCTGACCTTGGGGCGGTTGGAGGCGGGGCAGGTGCTGCTGCTGCAGTGCCCCGGTGGGCATGCCACGGGGCGACTGACGAGCCGGTTGGTGGCGAAGCATCCGGCGTCGCTCGCGGTTGCCGCTCCGCGGCGCGAGGGCGAACTGGTTTCGCTGCCGTTTGGAGCGGCGGTGACGGTGGGGTTTCCGATGCCCGATGGCTGGTACCATTTCGACACCTACGTCCTGGGAGCGGTCAGCTACCGGGGTGAGCCCGCGATACTGCTGGCGCAGCCGCGCCTGGTGAGCCACATTCAGCGGCGCCGATACGTGCGCTTCCGGGGTGCGTTCAGCGTCATGCTGGGCAGCGAACGGTGCCCGCTGACGGGCAAGGGACAGGATGTGGGCGAGGGCGGCATGCGGGTGCTGACGCAGGAACCGCTAGCCGTCGGCTCGCCCGTCGCCTGCCGCCTGCAGGCGGCAGGGGCGCAAGATCAGATCACCATTTCGGGCACCGTGGTCTGGGCCGAGGAACTGCGGGATAACGGGCATCGCTGCCGCGCGGGCATCGAGTTTCCGACCGCCTCCGGGGCCGAACGCAAGCGCCTGCGGACCTGGGTGGAAGCTCTCGCGCGACAGCGAGGGGGACCTCCCGGGCCGGAGCGGGCAGGCGATGGGCTCGGCGCATCCGCAGTGAGTTGAGCGCAATGGGGCGCGTGATCGGGCGATGAGGTACGAACAGCAGGCGCGACAGGTAACTCATCAGAAGATGGGCGCCAAGCTCATCGCGGCCGGACGCATCCTGGAGATGTCCTCGCTGGAGCTTGGGGATCGTATTGACGAGGAGCTCGCCACCAACCCCGCGCTCGAGCCGGCCGACGACGCCCTGTGCCCGGCATGCCATTGCTCGACGCGCGGCGGGTCATGTCTCAACTGCGGCCTTGACCGTGCGCAGCGGGGCGACGCCGACGCGCTTGCCCGATACCTGGCGGAGCCTCCCCTACCCCGCACCCGCGCGGAGGCCCGGGATGACGACCTCGAGGATCCTTACCTGCGGGCGGAGATGCCCGTCACCCTTCAAGCGCACCTGCATATGCAGGGGTGCGCGGCGCTCCCCGTTGACGACCACCACGCCTGCGACTACATCATCGCCAATATCAACGATCGCGGACTGCTTGACTGCGATCCGGAGGAGGCCGCGCGCGAGGTGGGGCTGCCGGTTGAGGGGATCGAGCGCATCCTGGCGGTCATCCAAACCTTCGAGCCCGCCGGCGTCGGCGCCCGCACTTCGCAGCAGGCGCTGCTCATCCAACTGCGACAGCTTCAGGATGACGGCGCCGACGGCGGCTGCGCCGAGCAAGCAATCCGCCACCACTGGAACGACCTTGCCAACCAGGCCTACGGCAAGATCGCCCGCGCGCTGCGCGTACCTCGCAGCGAGGTGGAGCAGGCGGTGGATTTCATCCGCACCAACCTCGACCCCTATCCCGGACGACAGTTCCGCTCGTTCTGGCAGAACCTGCCGCAGAACCCGCAGGCCATCAGTCGTCCCGACGTCATCATCCGCCGCAACGTCGAGCAGTACGTCGTCGAGGTGGTCGAGTCCTCCGACTTCGTCCTGCGCATCAGCGAGTCGTATCGCGAGCTGCAGCGCATGCTCGTGCGCCAGAAGCGCATCCACCGGGTGCCGCCGGAATGGCGCCACACGGTGGACGCGCTCAAGCGCGCCGACTGGTTCATCCAGAGCCTCCGCATGCGCCGGCGTACACTGCAGACCGTGACCGAGGCCATCGTCCAGGTGCAGCAGCCCTTCCTCGACACCGGGCTGGAGGAGAATCTGCGGCCGCTGACCCGCGCCCGGCTGGCGCGCATGGTCGGCAAGCATGAATCTACCGTCAGCCGCGCACTCGCCAACAAGTTCGTACTCCTGCCGCCGCCGGCGAACACCATCGTCGCTTACGATCGCTTCTTCACTCCTGCTCTCAGCGTCAAGAGCGTCATCGGCCAACTGGTGCAGCGCGAGAGCCCCTACCGTCCCCTGACCGACCGCCAGATTTGCCAGATCCTGCACTCTCGCGGCTTCAAGCTCGCCCGCCGCACCGTCGCCAAGTACCGGCTCGCGCTCCAGATCCCCTCCTCCGAGCAGCGCGGCCGGCGGTGATCGGAGCCGGCAGGCGCGACGCAGCCGGGTGATCGCGTCCCCCCTTGCGCGCGCGCACCGACGCTCCGCATGGGTCACCCATGTCGCGTCCTCGGCCCCGAAGCGGGATTCCCGCCAATGGGGGCGTTGTCGGATGCAAGCGCTTGACATCGCCCTCCGCCTCCCATAGGCTTGAGCGGTAGGCCGTCATTCCCCAGGGAGGAATCATGAGCGACAACGAGCAGGCCGGCCCCCGACGGGCGCTGCTGGCGGCGCTGGTGATGACCGCCCTCGGCGGCGCGCTGCTGCATTACCGCATTCACCCCCTTTACCGGCAAGGCATGCTGGCGCCGGTCTTCCTGCCGCCGGCGGTGGCGGCGGTGGTTGACATCGTGCTCGTCACCGCGCTCTTCTGGCGCCGTGACACCGCGCCGCTCGGCTACCTGCTCAACGGCCTGCTCGCGATCTACGGCGCGATCTTCATGCTTGACTTCTCCCTCTCCCACTTCCCGCCGGGGTGGACCATCGCCGACCTCGCGTTCAGGTCCCTCTTCGCGGATTGCGCCATCCTCGCCGGCGATTTCTTCGTGGGCAAAGCCCTCTACGATCTCTATACCGGCCCGCGCCCTCTGGCCGGCGTCCGACAGTGGCTGCAGTTCCTGAACCCAGGCTGGTGGCTGGTGCATACCATCGGCATCACGGCGATCTACAGCTTGGGCCGCATTCTGTGGAGGTGACGAGCGTGGCCTACTTTTGGCTCGGGAAGCCGGGGTGGTGGCTCCTGCATATCATCGCCATCGCGTTCACGTTCTGGCTCGGCCACGCGATGCGCTTTGCTGCGCCGACGCCGTAGGGCGGGGCGGCTGTCCCCGGCACCGCGACGGGAATCTGCTGCCTTGGCGCGACCCCGACTCGTGGTTCGCAGAGTGGCATGGGCCTCCTCGCCTCGCTCGGGGTAACGAGTAGCGCCCAGATGAACCGTATTGGGGTTAGCCGTGGGGCAGCATCACCGCCTTGATGATGGGCTGGCTGCCGTCAATGATCGCCCGCAGGGTTTCCTTGGCCTGGGCGAAGCCGAAGCTGTGAGTAACCAGCGCCTTGGCGTCCACCAGCCCATCGCGCAGCAGGCGCGTGGCCACCGGGAAGTTGATTGCCGGCTCGGCGAAGGTGGGGACGAGGGTGATCTTGCGGAAGATAAGGTCGTTGACGTCAACCTGGATCGTATTGCGGCCCCCGAAATGGAGCCCGAAGAAGGTGATGACGCCCCCGTAGCGGATGACCTTGAGTGCATCGTACATGCTTTCCGGCGGCGAGCTGACGATGACCCGATCCACCCCGTCGGGGAACCGCGACTTGATCTCGTCCTCGACGTTCTGCTTGCCGGCCTCGATCACCGCGTTGCAGCCCCAACTGCGGGCGAGGTCGAGGCGGGCCTGCTCGCGCGGGTTGTCGGTGGGGAGTCCGGTAACGGCGACGAACCCGGCTCCGCGCAGCCGCGCCAGGTGCGCGCACATCAGCCCCAGCGGCCCCGGCCCCAGGACGACGACGCTGCCGCCCAGGGGAATCTCCGCGTGCGAGACGGCGGTGAGCGAGACGGCGAGAGGTTCGGTCAGACATGCGAAGGCGTAGTCCAGCCCCTCGAACCTATCCAGGCAATTGAAGCGCACCGACATGTACTCGCTCATGCCGGGCTGCCCCTCCAGGTTGTGCATATTGCGGCAGAACTGGGGCTGACCGCGTTTGCAGTCCGCGCAGATGCCGCACATCGAGCAGTCCTCGACGATCACGCGGTCGCCCGGCTTGACGCTGGTGACGTTCTTACCAACCTCCATCACCTCGGCCGCGATCTCGTGCCCCAGGGGCATGAACTCCTCATCCCAGTCGCGCACGAAGTTGACGTCGGTGCCGCACACCCCGCAGGCGTGCACCTTGACGATCACGTGATCCTCATCCGGCGCGCCAATCTCCGCCTGGCGCTCCTCGAGGTCCAGGTATTTCTTCCCGTACAGCCCTTTGCTTCTCATGGTTCTCCGCCCCTCCGGGTGGGGCAGCCGTCTCGGCTGCCAACATCTGCTGGTCGCCGGGCCCCTAAGCCCCGGCTGTGTCGGGGCCGGGGTGGCGGCTCCTACTGGTCGGAGCCTAGCCACGAGACGCCCGGCCTACCATGTCTTTGGTTCGTTCGCTCATCCCGCCCCGTAGAGCTTGCCGTCGGCGCCGGGGTAGATTTCGTCGTCGGCGTGGGCCATCACCTGGTCGAGGCCGGCGAAAACCTTGTGGAAGGCAGCCGCGATCTTGTCCATCAACTCGCGCCCGTTAGGCGGATGGATGCCGTGGACGATGGTGTAGGTATCGCACAGCTCCTGCGCCACCGGGAACTGGTCGGGGTTGTAATCGTAGGTGATCCCCTTGGCCTCGTTGATCGCCCAGGGGTAGTGGGAGCCGCCGTAGCCCAGCTTGGTCTGGAACAGGTCCTGCGCCGGCACGGGCATGGTCTGCCACTGGCCGACCAGCACGCCCTCCTTATAGAGCGCCTTCTCGACCGCCTCCCGGAAGCGCCGCGGCGCCGCCTCGACGCCCGCCGCTATGGGATCGAAGCGCACGTTGTACATGAAGTAGACGTGTGTGCGATCCGGCGCGCAATAGGGAGGAATGACGCCAGGGATTTGGCCCAGCTCCCGCGTCAGGTATTCCGCGTTGGCGATGCGCGCCGCGTTCAACTCGTCCAGATGCATGAGCTGCGCGCGCGCCAGGGCCGCCGGCAGCTCCTGGTTGCGGTACATGTAGCCGAGGATGGAGGCGTTGTACTTGCGGCGCTGGCTGGCCTCGTCAACCTCATCGCCGAAGCAGCGGATGAGCACGCCCTTGTGCAGCAGGTCCTCGTCATCGGTGGTGAAGAGGCCGCCCTCGCCCCCACACAGATTCTTGAAATTATTGAGGCTGAAGGTGCCGACGTTGCCGATGGAGCCGACCTTGCGGCCCTTGTAGGTCGCCCCGTGGGCCTGGCAGGCGTCCTCGATCACGAATAGGTTGTGCTTCTTCGCGACCGCCATGATTGCGTCCATGTCGGCGGGCACGCCCTGGATGTGCACGGGGATGATGGCCTTGGTGCGCTCATTGATGGCCGCCTCCAGCTTGGTCGGGTCCATGCAGTAGGTGCGGGGGTCAATATCCACGAACACCGGGATGGCGTTCTGGTGCAGCGCGCAGGAGGCGGAAGCGAGGAAAGTGAAGGCGGAGGTTATAACCTCGTCCCCCGGGCCCACCCCTCCCGCGGCCAGCGCCATGTGCAGGGCCGCGGTGCCGCTGCAAGTGGTGAGGCAGTGCCGGGTGCCGACGTACGCCGCCCACTCCCGCTCCAGCGCCGTCACCTGCGGAGCGGTGCCGCCAGCCAGGACGCCGCGGTCGAGCACCTCGTTGACCAGCCGCCGCTCGTCGTCGCCGATGACTGGCCAGTCCCGGTAGTCGCTCCGCTGGAGCACCGGCTTGCCGCCGCTGATTGCCAGTTCCACTGCCATAGTCTCACTCCTCCGGTGAAGATCCGTGCATGGTCTCGAGCAAGGCCAGACTGCGCCCGACCACGATCTCCTCCGCCGCATCATCCAGGCGCCGGACGTTCTCGGCGTAGCCGCCCTCGCTGATGGCCTTGCGGGTCGGCACGTAGCCCACCTCACCGTTCGCCAGCCCGATGATGTAGGTGCGCGCGAAGCGGCTGCGCGCCTTGATCTGCATGCCGATCTCGGTGTAGAGCTCGCCGGGGAAGGTGATGAAGGCGGCGTCTCCGACGGCGAGGCAAATCTGCTCGATGGGTACTTCCTGCCCCTGCACCCGGCGCAGGTCGCGGTAAAGCACGGCCAGGTAGTCATCTCCTACGCCGTCCGCCAGCGGCTGCACCTTGCCGCCGCTCCGCCGCAGGATCTCCTGCGCCCAGGCCCACTCCTCGTCGGTGATGGTGCGCGCGGGCACAGTGTAGCCGACAGCCCCGCTGCGCAGGCGAACATCGGGCGTCGGCACCGCGGCGCGCGCGGTCTCACTCACCGCCTGAGCGAGGGCCGCCCCCGCCCGCTCGAGGCCTTCCCAGTCCCGATGGCGCAGACCGTCAATGTCCATCGTGCCCTGCGCGCCGTTGACAAACATGGCGAGGGCGCCCCACTCCTGTTCGAGAAGCCGTGCCGCCGCGCCGGGGTAGTCGGCGCTCAGCAGGTAGTTGTCGCCCGACATGATGTTGGGGTGCCCCGCGTGGTTGAAGAGAATGCACTTCACCTGCTGCGGGTCTTCTGCCGCCGTCACCTTGAGCACGCCGACCTCGGTGTCCGCCTCGCCCAGCGGCCCCACGATGTGTTCCGGCGGGTACGGCTCCCAATTCATCACCACGTGGCCGTCATCGGCCAGCAGGCGCCGGTAGTGGCTGATGGTGTCCTCGCGGCCGGAAGCCACGCCTACCGCCACGGGTTCCAGGTTGCCTGCCGCCTGCGCCACCAGCGCCGCCAGCCTCTGCGCCAGGCCGTGGCTGTACTCGGCTTCGGGCGGATTGAAGTGGCCGATGGTCGCCGGCCCGGAGTGGGTGTGGGTGGTGGCAATGATGGTCTGCTGCGTGGGGATGCCGACCTGGCCCGCCACCCCTTGACGGGACGCGCCGCTGTCGGCAGCAGACAGTAGGCATACATCCACCGACACGATGGCGAACATGTCGCGCGGCTCGCGCGAATTCGCCAGCACCAGCGCGCGGGCGAAGAGTGGATCGTGCACGCCCTCCGAGCGGTGGCTGCGGATCATCCCATCCATCCACACCTCGCGGGTGGGCGTGATGTCAATCTTGGCGGTTCCGGCCAGCATCATGCACCTCGCACTCCCTGGGCATCATTCGCCGACGGTGCCGCGGCGGGTCTGCCGCTGCACCAGCGTCACCGTCCCCGCCAGCCGACTGCGATCGCCCCGGTAGCGAGTGACGATCCACAGTGCCGGGCGCCCCTCGGCCGTATGGATGAGCTCCCCGGTCACCAGCAGCGGAACGTCACCGTCAATCTGCAGCAGCCGCCGGTCGTCTTCGCTCGCCGTCTCGACGCGGATGTCGTAGTGCGTGCGTACCAAGTGCCGGCCCGACTGCTTCTGCCAGAGGTGCAGAAACACGGGCGAAGCCGCCATCCGCGGAGTGATCCCCTGGGCCAGCGCCGGGGGAATGAGCACCTCGTCCACCGACAGCGGCGCCCCGCCTTCGCAGTCGAGGCGCACCAGATGGCGCAGCATCGAGCCCGCTTGCACTTCGAGCTTCTCCGCCATCTCCGCCACCGCGGGCACTGACTCATCGGCCAGCAGCGTGCGCACGATCCGCAGGCGGCCCGAGGCGACGTCGGAGGTGAAGCTGGACATGCCCACCACGACCGTGCGCCCCGGTTCGACGACGAAGCTGCCAATGCCCTGCCGTCGTTCCACGATGCCGTCGAGCGCCAGCTCCCGCAGGGCGCGGCGGACGGTAATCGAGCTGACGCCGAATTCATCCCCCAGCTTCGCCTCCGAGGGCAGGGCCGCCCGCGGGTCATACCTGCCGGCCTCGATGCGTTCCTTCAGCTCGTTGTACACCTGGTGATAGAGCGGGGTCTGTGTCATGTTCGTCGCTCGGTCCCGACTCAGTATACGCATTATACTAAGCCTCGCGAAAAAGGCAAGGCCACCTGTGGCAGGGAGATGTCTACGCCGCTGCTGCTCACAGCAGTTCGTAGCCCGCAGGACTCCTCGCCCCCGCATCATCCTCGCCTCGCTTGAGTCCCAAGGCAATTCGACATGCGCACCCTGGTCCGCATGTTTCAATGCGCGAGCTTCCGTAGCCCCTCTCGCGCGCTGACGGCAGGATACTCACGTCCGACGCCGAAAGAAGCGCGCCGTTGCGTCCTAACGGTGTGGAGGGTGATTATGAGCAAGCAGGTGCGCGTCGGCGTTATCGGGATGGGCATTGGGCGGTCAAACGCGTGCGCGATTGCGCGGAATCCGCGCGGGCGAGTGGTCGCTCTTTGCGACCTTGTCGAGGAACGCATGAAGGATTACGCGAAGGAACTCTCCGAACCGGTAGCGATGTACACCGACTACAAGCGGATGGTGCGGGACAAGGGTGTGGACGCGGTGTTTATCGGCACGCCCAACCAGTGGCACGTCCCCATGGGCCTCGAAGCGGTGCGCCAGGGCAAGCACGTCTTGATCACCAAGCCGCTGGCCGATTCCGAGCGGGCGGCGGCCGGCCTCGTTCGCGCGGCGGAAGCCGCCGGGGTGGTCAACATGATGTCGCTCAACACGCGCTTCGGCGGCGAGTGCCGATTCCTGGGCGCTCTCATTGCGCAGGGTCAGTTTGGCGAACTCTACTACGGACGCGCTCGCAGCATCCGGCGCAGCGGCATCCCCGCGTGGAACCTGGGCTTCATTCAGAAAGGAGGGGGCGCGTTCCGCGACATGGGCGTGCACGTCCTGGATGCGGCGTGGTGGCTGCTGGGGCAGCTCCGGCCCATCAGTGTCACCGGGGTGGCCGGGGCGAAGTTCGGGCCGCGCGGGTTGGGCTACTGGGACTATAAGGCGCCCCCGAAGGAGGTCTATCAGCAGTACGCCGCTGACGACTATGGCGGCGGGTTCATTCGTTTCGAGGGCGGAATCGGGCTCCAGGTGGAAAGCTTCTGGGCTTCCCATCAGCCCGAGGAGTTCCAGGTCGAGCTTTTCGGCACCGAGGCAGGGGCGCGCTATGCGCCGCTGACCGTGTACCGCACGCAGGACGGCGCGCCGCAGGATGTGACCACCAAGCTGCCGCCCGGTCCGTCGGCGTGGGAGAACATCGCCGCGCACTTCATTGACTGCATCCTGGATGGCGTGAAGTGCGAAGCGCCGCTGCGCCACGGGCTGATCGTGCAGCAGATGATGGAGGCGCTGCTGCGCAGCGCTGAGACCGGCAGGGAGGTACGCTTTCGAGAGGACGCCGCCGCGACCGCTCGCAAGCGCGCGTAGAAGGAGGAGAAAACGCAGATGAAGCTCGGCTTTATCGGTGAGAACAGCCTGGCGGGCGTGGAGCAGGATTCGGCGTTCGCCAAGGAGCACGGCTACCTGGGTCTGGAGTACAACTACTGGGATGACTTCCGGGAGCTTACCGCGGAGACGGTGGCGCAGATGCGTAGGATTCACGCGAAGCACGGCGTGCGCGCCTCGATGCTGGGCATATGGGGGTGGAACTACCTGTCGCCGGACCCCAAGGAGCGCGCGGAAGCGCATCAGATGCTCGACCGGGCCATCACCTTCGCGCAGCAACTCGAGGCCGAGGTTATCTCCATGGGTGGAGGCGAGATCCCGGGCGAGCCGCTGGGACGCAAGATAGCGGAGTTCCTGCGCGTGTTCCCGCCATTCCTGGACAAGATGCACAAGGCGGGCTTGACGCCGGTCTTCTACGCCGTGCACGGCAACAGTTTCTTCGACAGCCTGGCCGCATATGAGGCGGTGTGGGAGCGTATCCCCGACTTGAAAATCAAGTTCGACCCGGCCAACTGGAAGCATCACGGCGACGATTACCTCGAGGTTGTCAAACGTTATGGGCACAAGATCGGTCATGTGCACATCAAAGAGCATCTGTATCACAACGGCCAACTGGCTTCCCAACCGGCGGCGGGCATGGGGGACATCGAGTGGGGGAAGGTCTTCGCTTTCCTCTACGAGCACGACTACACGGGGTGGTTATCGGTTGAGCCCCACGGCGGCATCTGGTCGCGGGGGGCGATGCGCCACAAGCTGCTGGTTCTGACGAAAAAACACCTCAGCCAGTTTCTGCTCTGTTGAATCGCGCACATCATGTTGACGGATTTGGCGAGGGCTCTCGCACCTGCAAAATAGTGCCGTATGGCAGGTTCATGTGGCACAGCCGTCTCGATAGCTGGGATGGAACAGCCTAGAGCGCTGCTGCGAAGGAGTCGATGTGGCGCTCCAGGGAGGAGAGGTGGGTCATAGTCGAGTTATGGTGATCTTATCCACCCACAATTCGATACCGGGTTCGCGTTGGAATACGCGGAACTCAAAACGAGCGTCCTTCATTTCTTCTCTAACGTCGAATATGAGCGACCTCTGTTCGTAGCGCCCGGGCGGGGGCGGCTTTACGTTGGGCTCTTCCTTGAGGACCTTGAAGGAATCGCCCTTCGAGTAGGCTATGTCGCAACTAATCCGGCCCTGGCCCGGACGCGCCGGGTCGGGATTCATCTTCATCCAGAAGACAACGCGGTAATTGCCGACGCGAAGAGTCTTGTAAGGACCGTATAGGTTTGGAGAAGATTGGCCGTATGGGGGAACATGCCACACTCGGCCAGACGTGGCGTCCGCGTCATCAACAAGATCGCCGCCCTGCCGAAGCATGGGTTCGAGATAGGCCGGGTATACTCTCGTGTCGTAGGCCTGAGGGGCATATGGCGCTTGAGGCTTGTGGCGCGTTTGGCGCGCGTCCTTCTCCTGAAGGTCGCGTTCACCCGCGCCTGCGGTGGCATGGCGGTCAGGGGTCGTCGTCGTGAGAGGGCGGTTTGTACGGGTTTCCTTGACGGTAAAGGCACCGGCTTTATGCCAGTCGGTGCCCGTCAGGTTGACGAGGCAGCCGCAATCCTGGAGACGCGAGGCAAGTTCCTGGCGCGTCTCGCTGGAGTTGTTCAGTATGACGAGGTGAAGCCCGCTAATGTCCGAAAATGGTCGCATAGGGCCGAGCTGTACCAGGACTGTTCTGCTAGGGTGGAGGCCCATAGCCATTCCGGCCTCGAACAGTACATTCTGTCTGGGTTGTGGCGTTAGGGTTGTCTCGTACTTTGGGTCCTTCTTTGCGTACAAAGAGGGACGAAGGCGAGCTTCATCATCACCGGTCATCAGGACGACGACGGCTTTGGCCATAGAGAACGCCTTCTCGAGGATCGCCGTGATATGAGGGGAAGGCTCGCCGGTAGCCTTTCTGGCCTCCGACCATTCGATTGGGTGTAAGTTGATTAAGCGGAGGAACTGAAAGAGAGCAGTGCGGGCCTTTGCATCGCGACCGTGGATGACTAGAACGTAACGAGGGTCTACGGTAGCGGGCGGCGTAGTGGAATCGGCCGAAGGTGTCGCGGTCCCGGCCGGGCCGGTGATGAAATCATCGGTCACGTCTTTCCCATTTTCAGCGACATACCATTCGTCAGGAATTAGGGTCTGGACGATACTGGCTTGGCGCTCCTTCCTGATGAGAGGCAATAGCATCTCTGAGAGTTGTTCAGTGAAGCTTATCTGTATCCGCTCGATGTCATCCGTCGTTATCGTCTTGCCCCCACTCACGATGGGACGGCCCCTGCAATATGGCTCGACGAAACGCTTCGTCAACTGCGGTTTCGTCAAGTCCAGCTTGACCTCATCGTGCGACGGATTTGACTTAGTCGTGATTCGGACGTGGTACGGCATGGCAGGATTCCTCTTGCTGGACTGGCAACAACACCCAACTTAGGCACTATAGCGCCGAAGCAGTGCTAAGTCAAGCTAGGGCGACTGGACTGTGGGCGTCCTAATAGAGCGTCTTGACGCGAAGGGAGCCTTGCATAGCAGAAACACGAGGGGCGTGACGAAGGGCAGGTAGTGTAGTGTCCCGATGATGGCTTTACAATGGGCGACCTTCTCCAAGATAGCATCGACCTTTTTCGTCCAGACGAACGGTTTGGGATTCTCGTTGTTGACCCGGATGAAATCTTCGATCGCCGCGACGAGTTCCG
>DATLAK010000153.1 GCA_035527535.1 Armatimonadota bacterium | reverse complement strand
TCCTGCGGCTGAATGTTGCGCGCAAATGTGCTACTATCACCCATGGTGGATCCTCCCGTGTCCCTAGAGAGTGTGCTGCTACTCCTCTATTCAGCACGAGAGGGTCCGCCCTCTCCTTGCTCTTAGCATACCAGTCTCAGGGCAGGCTCTGAGCACAGCCGAAGGGCTCAGGACAGGCCTTTGCATCCTGCTATGGGTGGTCATGGGCCTCGCCGTCGGCGCGGGGATAGCCCTCCCCCTGCTCGCCGAGACGCCGCTCGGCGGCCTCGAAGGGCGCCTCATCGCGCGGGACTCGGGCCGGCCGCTGGCCGCTAATGTGCGCCTCTCCGGCGACACCCATTTCGAGACGAAGAGCGACGCCCGCGGGCGGTTCTCGTTGCGGCGCATCCCCTGTGGAGCGTACCGCTTCGAGGCGAGTAGTCGGGGGCACTTGACCCACCCGTTCGTGGTCGAGGTGCGCGAGGGCAAGATTGCCCGCCTCCGCGTCGAGATGCGCCGCCAGCCGTCGCACCTCCAGCTCGTGGTTCACCATCATGTGCTCTACCCTGGCGAGCCGATTTCCATCGCCGTACGCGGGCTTACGCTCCGTCCGTGGTACCGCCTGGAGACCTACCGCGTTAGCCGCTGGACGCGAGTGCAAGAGTACGAGGCGCGCCAATACCCCAGGGCGCTCGCGGCGGCGGCAGCGGCCGGAGATGTATCGCTGGTCTCAGCGCGTGACATGACGCCTTACCGCCTGGATCCCGAGGGGCTGTTCTACGACCGGCTGAACCTCGAGCCGCTTCCACCGGGCCATTATCTGCTGGTTGCCACCGGGGAAACGGGGTTGCGCTCGGTGGAGGAGTTCACGATCTCCCGGCTGGCGCTGCTGGTCAAGTCGGTCGGCTCGACGGCGGTAGTCTATGTCACCGACCTCAAGCGCGGCGCCCCCATCGCCGGGGCATCGGTCACCGGCCCGGGCGCGGCCGGGGTGACCGATGCCGACGGTCTGGCGCGGCTGACCCTGCGCGCCGGCGGCGGCTACGGATACTGGTCCTACTCCGCCAGGGTCGGCGAGGACACCGTGTCCCTGCAAACGTGGGCGGGCTCCGAGAGCCAGGGGCGCTACCGGCTCTTCTGCTTCACCGATCGGCCCATTTACCGCCCTGGCGACCGGGTGCAGTTCAAGGGGGTGCTGCGCCGGCGCGAGGGTACGCTCTACAGCCTCCCAGGCCGCAAGCAGGTGGCACTCAAGGTGACCGACGAGGACGGCACCGAAATCTACAAGCACCAGTATGAGACCAGTGATCAGGGGTCGTTCGCCGGCGCATATGCCCTGCCACAGCACGCGCGAGCCGGCACCTACACCATGACCTCGACGGTGGACGGGTTCCGCGATGAGACCTTCGTCACCGTCGCCAGCTACCTCAAGCCCGAGATCCAGCTCTCCGCCCGTCCCACCAAGACCAACTACATCCGCGGCCAAACGGCGACGGTGGAGATCCAGGCAGCGTACTATTTCGGCGCGCCGGCGGCCGATCTGAGCTTGCAGTGGATGCTGAGCCGCTCCCCCTACTATCCGTCCGCGGACGGGGAGTACGGCGACTACGAGTATGCTGATGATGGCTACGACGAATACGGCGGCGAGCTGGTCAAGGAGGGCGAGGCCAAGACGAATAGCGCCGGCCGCGTGCGCCTCAAGCTGCCCACCCGGCTTCCCGTCAGCGAGCAGGAGCGGGAGCAGCAGGATCCGTATGTTGACGACGTCTTCAGCTTGCAGGTATGGAGCACTTCGGAGGCGGGCGGGGCGGCGGAGGCCAGCACCCGTTACTACGCCACGCGGGGCAGCTTCTACCTGACCGCCGCGCTCGACAGCTATGTGCTCACTCCCGGCAAGGCCACCGGCGTGCGCGTGCAGGCGCGCGACTTCAAGGATCACCCGGTGGCGAACCAGCCGGTGCGCCTCTCATTGGTGCGCGAGATTCAGCCACGCGGCCGCGGCAAGGTGCAGCGGCGGGTGCTGGCGTCGTGGGACGTTGCCACGGATATGGAAGGCATCGCCAAGACCACGGTGACACCCCCCAAGGAGGGCGAGTTCGTCCTCGAAGCGCTGGCACGGGACGCCCAGGGGCGCGCCATCGCGCTGCGAGAGTACCTATGGGCGTGGTCCGCCGGCGAGGAGTACTGGGACTTCGGCCGCGGGCAGACCGAGATCTCCATCGTCGCCGATCGCAAGCAGTACCACGAGCGCGATCGCGTCAAGCTGCTGGTCACCTGCCAGCGCGACGGCCCGGGCCTGCTCTCGCTGGAGGGGGACCGGCTGTACGACGTGAGGCCGCTGTCCCTGCGCAAGGGCGCCAACCTGGTCGAGTTCGATCTTCAGCCGGAGTATGTCCCCAATTGCTTCGCCTGGATCGGGCAGGTCTATGACAAGCGCCTGCACCAGGCGGAGCACGAGATCGCGATCAGCCGCGACACGCGGCGGCTGAAGGTGGCGGTCAAACCCGATCGCAGCGATTACCGACCGGGTGACGTCGCGACCTGCGATGTCCGCGTCACCGATACCGCCGGGCGTCCGGCGCAGGCGGAGATCGCCCTGGGGGTGGTGGACGAGGCGATCTACGCGCTTGCCCCCGACAATGTCGAGGACCCGGCGGATTACTTCTACGAGCATCGCTACAATCGCGTGAGCACCGATTTCGCGCCCTCGGGCTATTACCTCGGCGGCGGAGACAAGGCGCCCACCAATATCGAGGTGCGCCGGAAATTCGAGGACACCGCGTTCTGGGCGCCGCAGGTGCTGACAGACACCGACGGGCGCGCGCGTTTGAGCTTCAAGCTGCCCGACAACCTGACCTCCTGGCGGGCGACCGTGCGTGCGGTATCCGCCGACACGCACGGCGGCACCGGCAGGGTCAACTTCAAGGTCAACAAGCTGCTGATGGTGCGCTTGGACATCCCGCGCTTCGCCACCCAGGGGGACCGCTTCCGAGTGTCGGCGTATGTCCATAACGAGACCGATAATCAGCGCGAGGTCGTCGTCAACTCGTGGACGCGGGGGCTCAAGCTGGAGGGCGGCCGCGAACGGCTGACCGTCTCCGCCCACCACGCCGAGCGCCGTGATTGGTGGGCGACGGCGACGGGTGTCGGCAAAGCCGTTGTCGGCGCGTCGGCGGTCAGCGGCGAGTTGAAGGATGCCGTCGAATTGCCGCTGCCGCTCAACCCGCTGGCGCGCACCCAGTTCGACGCCTGGTCGGGCCGCACCGAGGACGCGGTCAGCCTGTCCGTGCCTGTGCGCGACGACGCGTTTACGGATCGCACCGGGCTCACCGTCGCCGTCTCCCCCTCCATCGCCGCCAGCTTGCTGTCGAGCCTCGATTACCTGGCCCATTATCCCTATGGCTGTGTCGAGCAGACGGTCAGCTCGTTCCTGCCCGACCTCTACGTGCTCCAACTCCTTGAAGCGCGGGGGATGGGCGACTCGGCGCTGGCCAAGGGCATCCCGCCGATGCTGGCGGCCGGGCTGGTGAGTTTGTCGGACCTTCAGCGGGAGGAAGGCGGCGGCTGGGGCTGGGGGCGCTGGGGTGATCTCGACATTTGGATGACCGCCTACGCGCTGATGGCGCTGGATGAGGCACGGCGCGTCGGCTATAGCACAATGGACATCGGGCCGCCACTCTCCCAGCTCGAGAGCGCGCTGCGGGGGAAGCGCCGGGAGTACCCCGATGACCTCGCCTTCGCTGCCTATATCCTGTCGCGCCTCAAGTCACAACTGGCGATCCCGACGACGATGCAAGCGCTGTTCAGCTCCAAGCTCTCCGGGCGCGGGCGCGCCCTGTGCGCGCTTGCCTTCTTCGAGCAGGGCAACGCCACCGCGGCCCATCGGGTGATGCAGGACCTGTGGCGCACCGCCAAACAGGAGGGCCGGTGGACCTACTGGACCGGCTTGCAGGACCAGCGCAGCCGCTGGTGGGACGGCGGCGCGAACGTCGAGGCGACCGCCTGGGCGCTGAAGGCGACGCTGCGCGCCGATGCCAAAGACCCGCGGGCCGCCGCCATCGCGGGCTGGCTGCTGCAGAACCGCCGGGGGGAACGCTGGGTCTCCACCCGTGATACCGCGATCGCCCTGTATGCCCTGGTTGACTACCTGCGCACGGTGCAGGAGCCCAACCCAGATTACACCGCAGTGATCAAGGTCAACGGCCGGCCGGTGCTGAGCCGCAGCTTCGCGGGCGAACCCAAGACCTGGCAGGAGATCGAGATCGAGGTTCCGGCGGGAACGCTGCGCCGGGGCGTGAACACCGTGACCTTCGTCCGCGTGGGAACGGCGGGGCGCCTTTACTATCGCGCCAACTTGCGGCAGCAGGTCGCGATGAAGGCCGACGAGGAGACCGCCTCCGGCGCCATCTTCCGAGTGGGCCGGGAATACTTCAAGCTGGGCCGGGCGAAGTCCGCGGGCGGGCTTGCCTACGGTCCCGCCTTGCGCCCGGGGGATGCTTTCGCCAACGGCGAGCGCGTGCTGGTACGACTCACCCTGACCTCCAGCCAACGGCTGCGGTATGTGCTCATCGAAGACCCCTTCCCCGCCGGGCTGGAGCCGAGCGCCCGCGGCGATGTCGGGTTCATGGACTGGCGCTCGTGGTGGGTGGACAACGATGTGCGCGATGACCGCGTCACCTTCTACCTCGACTGGCTGCCGATGGGCAAGCAGGTCATCGAATACGTGATGACTGCGCGCACGCCCGGACGCTTCCACGCGGTGCCGGCGATCGGATTCGCCATGTACCAGCCATCGGTCAACGCCGTCGGCGACCAGGCGGTGATGGAGGTGCGCCGATGAGCCGATACCGGGGCGCGGCGCTGGCGGCGGGGCTGCTCATAGTGGTAGCGGCGGCAGGCGTCCTGTGCGCGCGCCAATCCGTGCCCGCGCAGGCGGAGCGGGTGATCGCGGCCTACGCCACCAGCCTTGCGGGGCGCAGCGCGGGCCAGGTGGACAATGCGCTGCGCGCCGCTCGCGTCCTGGACGGAGCGGTAGTGCCCGCGGGCGCGGTTTTCTCCTTCAACCGGCGGGTCGGCCCTTGGAGCGCCGATCGCGGTTACCGCCGTGCACCGGTGAGCTATGACGGGGAAATCATCCTGGATGTCGGCGGCGGCGTCTGCCAGCTCTCGACGACTCTGTACGGCGCCGCGCTGGTGGGCGGCATGGAGATCGTCGAGCGCCACCGCCACTTCTGGCCGGTGACCTATGCCGCGCCGGGGCTCGATGCCGCGGTGGCCTTTCCGCGCATTGACCTACGCTTCAGGAACCCGCTGCCCGCGCCGGTGCGCCTGCGGGCGCGGCGAGATGGGCCGCGGTTGATTGTCGAGCTGCGGTCGACCGCTCGCGGGCAGCGGTGCAGCGTAGAAAGGCGCCAGCTGGCCGTGCATCCCCCGGCGACACTTGCACGCCGGGAGCAGCGCCTGTCGCCGGGCGAGGTGCTGCGGACGAATCGCGGGCAGGCCGGGCAGGAGGTGGCGGTCTACCGGCTGCGCTGGAGCGGTGACGGCCAGCCCGAGCGCACCCTGATCTCCGTGGACACCTATCCGCCCCTCAACCGCATCATCAAGGTCGGGCTGCAGCCCGGAGTATCCAGAGTCCGGGCGGGGGCAGGCGAATAGCTGTGCGCTCGGTGAGCGCACGAGAGGACCGCGACTTCAGCGAAGTCGCGGTCTTTTCAGAACTCGAGCGGGAGCACCGCCGCCTGCTGGCGCTCGCAAGCCACGGTAGCGAGCTCGTAGGCCTCAGCGTACTGCCGCGCGACCACCTCCCAGGAGACCTGCTCCTGCAGATAGCGGCGCAAGTTGGCGGCGAGTTCGTGGCGCAGGGCTTCGTCGCCGGCCAGCCGCAGCACCTGTTCGCGGAGCATCCGCTTGTTGGTGAACAGGAGCCCTCCCCCACTCTCCAGTGTCTGCGCGGTCAGCCCCTCCATGGGGGCGGTGGTGATGTAGGGCTTGTTGAGCGCGATGATGCGCGCAAGGGTGCCCGATTGGGTCTCATCCACCGACGGCAGCACCACGAAGTCGCACACTGACATGACCTTGTAGTAGAGGTTGCCCCGCGGCACGAACTCGTAGAAATGCGCGAGGCCCTTACCCTCGAGCAGGTCGAGGTCGGCGGTGTACTTCTCGAAGTCCGCCAGGTGGTTGGGGTCGCGCCACTCGCCGGCGGCGAGCAGGTCCCAGTCCTCGCCGGTGCGCTGCTTGATCTCGCCGGCGATGTCCTCCCACATGGCGGTCAGGATGTCCCAGCGCTTGTTGCTCTGGATCCACCCCATCAGTCCCACCAGGTGATTACCGAGGTAGGGGAACTTGTCGAGCCCGAGCTCCTGCTTCAGGCGCGGGATGTCGCCCGGGTGGCACATGCGATCGGCGCGCGCGCCGTGGGGGATGACGATGATGTTGCGCGGGGTGGGCCAGCCGTAGGAATGGAAGCTCCAATCGAGCCGCCACTTCTGGTAGTGACATTTGAAGATGACGATGTCCGCGCGCTCGGTGAGCTGAAAGATGAAGTCCGCCTCGGCGTCACGCAGGCGGCCGTGCACGGTGTGCGGCTCCACCACCACCGGCCAGCGATCGAGGGCGTCGAGCATCTCCAGGAACCCCTCGTTGCCGTCCCCATGGCCGCGCGCGTCGCAGTGCTCGTAGAGGCCGTACTCGTGCTCGATATGGACGACGGCGGGATCGAGCTCCCCGATCTTGTCCACCACCGGGCGCCACCAGTCGTGGCGGCTGATGTCGATCAGGGGGAAGACGCCGTAGCCGTGGCCGTCGGTGTGAGAGATGACCAGCACGTCGCGCTCGGGATGCTGATTCTGGATGAACTCGCGCGCCTCCTCGGAGAAGGTGGCGATGCCGCACAAGCGCGGCGCATAGCTGCTGATCATGACGATGGGACCGGGTCTCATGTCCGAGTGTCACCAGGCGTGCGGGCAAGCGGCGGCCCGACCGCCGCAGACTTATTCCACAATCCGGGCCGCTGCTGACGATGCGCTCCGGGAAGCGCGGCACAGTGAACGCCGCCGCCACGCCGTGCTTGCCGCGGCCGCCCGGCTAGTCCGCCGGTACTAGTACTGGGGTTCGTTGCGGGTGGTCCCCTGGCCCCCGGGATTTACGACGCCAGCCGGATTGTGAGCGGCACCTATCCCAGGTATCATGATGAACGACGTTACCGCAAGTCGAGCGAATCAGGTTACGCAGCCATCATCGCACCAGCGACCCCACCCGTTCACGCAGCCCTCATTGCCGACCCTGGCGTGACTCGCGGACGCGGATAACGATCACCGTCACCAAAGAGGAGGTGAAAGGAGATGTTGGAGAGGATGAAGGCGCTGTGGAGCGACGAAGAGGGCGCCACCATGGTCGAGTACGCGCTGATGCTGGCGCTGATCGCCATCGTGTGCATCCTGGTCGTCACCGCTCTGGGTCAGAAGACGGGTGAGACTTTCGACAGTGCTCAGCAGCAGCTCCCCGCCGGCAGCGGGCAGGTTCCGGTCACGCCGTAGGCGGGGCCAGTCGTGTGGCGGGGCTTCGTTCGGCGGCCGACCTCGTCGGGCTCCTGCTGGACCAAGTACTTGCCGGCGAGGCCCTGCCCCACACTCCGGACAGTAGGGACGTTAGCGACGACTTGAGGTAGATGGTGGACATAGCGGCGACGATTGTGATGTTGAGCATGCTGTCGGTGGCGGTGGTTACCGACCTGCGCACGGGCAAGATCCACAACAAGCTGACCGTGCCCTGCGCGGCCGCGGGACTGGCGCTCGCGGGGGTCGGCGGCGGCCTGGCGGGGGTCGGCAACCACGCGCTGGGGGCGGCGGCGGCGCTGGCGGCGGCGTTGATGCTGTCGGGGCTGGCGGGGCTCGGCGGGGGGGATGCCAAGCTGCTGATAGCGGTGGGGGCACTCAAGGGATTTCATTTAGCGCTGGGGGCGATGCTGCTGACCGGGGTCGCGGGGGGAGCGCTGGCGGGGGTGATGATAATCCGCCGGCGCGCGGTGAAGGCCACGGCGGTCAACATGGTCGCGAATATCCTGTCGAACGCCGGGGGCGTGCGGACGGACCTGGCCGCCGGGTCGGCGCTGGGGAAGATACCGTATTCCATCGCCATCGCCGCGGGGTCGCTCGCGGCCCTGGCGTTCGGGATGTAGGCGATAAAGCAACTATGAGCAAGCTGAGAGTGAGACCTGGGAAGCGCGGGGCGGCGCTGGTCGAATTCGCGCTGATCCTGCCGATTCTGCTGATGCTGTTTCTCGGAATCATCGAGTTCGGCGTGCTAATGATGCACCAACTGACGCTGGCGCAGGTCGCGCGCGAGGGCTCGCGCGCTGCCTCGCTGGGGCGGCCGACGACGGAGATCCAGACGCGCATGCTGAACCTGGCAGGGGCCTTGCCCAACCATGATGAGCTCGCGGTCAACCTGTCCTATTCTACCGACCAAGGGGCGAGCTACCCCTACGCTCTGGGTGACGTCGGCGGCAGCAGCGAGAACAGCGCGCCCCCCGGCAGCCTGATCAAAGTCACCCTGGGCTGGCCGCATCACCTGCTCACCGGGAGCTTCTTCTCCTGGATGAGCAACGTGCAGAACAACACTTTGCCGCTCAAGTCCGAGATCGTAATGCGCAGGGAGTAGTTGCAGGGGGATACAGCGATGATGAAATGGATGAAAGACGAGCGCGGCGTCAGCCTGATCATGGCCGCGATGCTGATCGTGGTGCTGTTGGGCATGGTCGCGCTGGCAGTTGACGTGGGCCGCCTGTACGTCGCCCGCCAGTTCCTGGTCAATTCGTGCGACGCGGCGGCGCTCGCCGGCGGCATGGAGCTGCCCAACCAGACTAAGGCAACCACCAAGGCAAACGAGTGCGCCATCGCCAACCAGATGACCAGCCACCACGTGTCGTTCCCGGCGGACGGCGTGACCGCGGACGGGCCGACCAAGATCCGCGTGGACGGCGACATGGTGGTGGCGCATACCTTCGCCAACGTCCTGGGCTTCAGCTCGCGGCAGGTGGGGGCCTACGCGGTGGTGCTCAAGACGGGATCGGTGTCATGGGTCAACGGCCGGGTGGTGCCGTGGGGCATCCCCTGGTACGGCCCCGACGGCGCCCCCTACGGGTACGACAACGGCGTGCCGTACACCCTCAAGGTCGGCAGCCAGACCGACCTCGGAGACGGCTCGGTCGAGAAGACCGGCGGCAACTTCTATCCGCTGGCGCTGGAGCGCAGCCTGGGCGACGGCAGCAGTGGCGCGAAGGTGTACAACAACGATATCAAGTGGGGCTTCGACGGCCAGGTCAAGGTCGGCGATATGACGGCGACCGAGCCCGGAAACATGGTGGGCCCCACCCGCCAGGCGGTGAGCAGCGACGCGGATTCCCTCTTCAGGCGCGCCGAGCAGCAGCCGTGGGCCGACGACACCTGGGATAACTACGATTACGGCAACCCGCGGATCGTCATCGTCCCCATCATCAGCCCGCTGGGCAATGGGCGCACCGAGGTGGAGATCCTCGGATTCGCGTCCTTCTTCGTCGCCTCCTGCACGGGGCAGGAGGTCACAGGCTATTTCATCAGCTACACCATCCCCGGGTCCGGCGGAACCGGGCCGGACTACGGGGTGACGACGTTCCGCCTGATCGAATAGGCGCTCTAGGCGCGACCTTTGTAGGGGACGATCTCCTGATCGTCCCGCCCACGGGCCGGGGCGGAGCCCGGCCCCTACGGAGCGCGCCGATAATGCGATTTGGAATCAAGGATAAGCAGGAGGAATTGTGATGGGCAAGTTTGGCAGAAGGACGGTGGTGCTGGCGGCTCTGTGCGCGGGGCTGCTGGCGGCGCTGCTGGCGTACCTGTTTCTCAATCAGGAGCGGGCGCAGGCGGCGCGAATGACGCAGCCGGTGCAGGTGGTGGTGGCGGCGCAGGACATCCCGGCGCGCACGGTGATCGAACCGGGCATGGTGCGCGAGGCCACGCGGCCGGTGGGGACCCTGCCTACTAACACCGCGACCTCGGTGAGCGAGGTCATGGGTCAGGTGACGCTGGCCGCGCTGAAGTCGGGGCGGCCGCTCGAGCGCGCGGCGGTGGCGTTTCCCAGCGGCTCATTGGGGCTCGCGTACGTGGTGCCGGAGGGTATGCGCGCGGTGGCGGTGGCGCTGGATCCCATCATCGGGGTCGCGGGGTTCCTGAAGGCCGGCGACCACGTTGACGTGCTGGCCACGTTCGAGGTGGACAAGCTGGGAGTGACCAAGACCGTTCTTCAGGACGTGGAGCTGCTGGCGATCGGGCCCGAGATCGTCCCGGCCGAGACCGACAAGCCGGGCACCCGGGACGCCCGGCCCAAGGAGCAGCCCAATGCGATCCTGGCGCTGACACCGGACAACGCCGAGAAGCTCATCCTGGCGGAATCCCAGGGCAAGCTGCGGCTGACCCTGCGTTCCAAGGGCGATGCCGGCAAGGTGTATCTGGCCGGAGCGCGCAGCGACACCCTCATCGGCGTGCGTCCCGCGACGACGGTCGCCGCCGCGTCGCCGGCGCCCAGGCCGAGCGCGAAGGTCATGTCCGTGGGCTATACCTCGCCCGCTTTCCTGGGAGGCTACTCATCCAGCAGCCCCGCGTCTTCCGCGGCGGGACCGCAGCCGGTGACATTCGCCGGTCGCGCGAAGATCTCAGCGGACGATCTGGCATCGGCAGTTACGGTTGAGACCGTCCGCGGTACGCAAAAGACGACTGTGGACGTTCGTGCCCAATAGACCCGCCACCCCTGGTGGCGCCCCGATACATCGGGGCGGAATCACGCGGGATGCAGTCCTGCGCCACCGAGGGGTGAGTCCAACAGGAGGAAGCCCCGATCCATCGGGGCGGAAATAGACCCGATGAGAACCAACTCTCTTTTCGCACAGCAGATTGCGCGCCGCCTCGCCCTGGCGATAGTGCTGGCGATGGTGCTGTTGGCCTTCGCCTACACTGCGGCGGGCGCGGCGCCGGCAGCGGTGGAGAAGTCGCTGCAGGTCGGGGGCTCCGAGGTCCTCGACTTCCAGGGCCTGAAGCGCGCTGCGGTGGCGGACCCGATGATCGCCGACTACGTGGTTCTGTCGGCGCGGCAGATCATGCTCACCGGCAAGGCGCCAGGCGCCACCGACTTCTACGTATGGGATGACAAGGGCCAGCATGCCTTCAAAGTGACGGTGACCCCCCCGCCCACGCGGATGGAGGAGGTGGTGCAGCGCATCGCCGAGGTCATCGCTCAGCCCGGCATCCACGTCAGCGAGCATAACGGCGTGGTCGTGCTCGAGGGCGCGGTGGAGATCGCCTACAGCGCGGAGCGCGCCGAGGCCATCGCGAGCGCCTACGCCCCGCGCGTGAGCAACCTGATCCAGGTGCGCACGCCGATGCAGCGAGCGGCGCTCGACGTGGCGCAGATCCAGAGCGTCGTCGGCCCGGACATCGCCGTGCGCGCCCTGAGCGACAGCACACTGCTGTTCCAGGGCACGGCGACCCCGGAGCAGCGGGCGCGCGTGGACCAGATCATGAAGGCGCTGGGCAAGCAGGTATCGGTGGTGGACCTCATCACCGCGCCCGCCTACGCGCCGCGCCAGATCCTGGTGCACGTGAAGGTGGTGGACCTGAACAAGTCGGCGCTGAGCGACATCGGCATTGACTGGGGCGGCCTGACCACCGAGGAAGGTGGGGCGGTCGAGGCCCACGACCAACCGATCCTGCTCGGCGAGGTCTTCAGCGGGCCGCTGGCGTTGGACGCAGGCGGACCCATCCGCCGCCTGGAGGGCCTAAGCGCTCGCATCAAGGCGCTGGTGACCGACAACAAGGCGCGCGTCCTGGCGGAGCCCAACCTGCTGGTGCGCGAGGGCGAGTCCGCCAGCATGCTGGTGGGCGGAGAGATCCCCATCCCGGTAGCGCAGACGGGCACCGGCACCTCCGCGACGGGCGCGGTGTCGGTGGAATGGAAGGAGTTCGGGGTCAAGCTTGACATCACGGGCAAGATCGCCAGCGACAACAAGAGCATTGACCTCGATGTCACGCCCGAGGTCAGCAGCCTGGATTTCGCCAATGCGATCGTGGTCAGCGGATTCGCACTGCCCGCGCTGCGGACGCGGCGCGCGCACAGCGTGCTCCACATCGGCGACGGCCAGACGCTGGTCATCGGCGGTCTCTACCAGAGTGACATATCGAAGGTCGTGAGCAAGGTCCCGCTGCTGGGTGACATCCCCATTATCGGCGAGTTCTTCAAGCACACGCGCAACAACAAGACGGAGACGGAGCTGGTGATCTTCGTCACGCCTGAGATCATGACTGAGTCTTCGACCGCGGCGCGCACCAGCGCCGCCCTCGACCAGGCGGGAGAGAGCAAGTAGATGTCAGCCACCCAGCGCACCGATACGCCTGGCCACGGCCAGGCCAACGCCACCCGCGTGCTGCTCGCGAGCAGCGACGAGTTCGAGAGCGAACAGATCCTGCACATTCTGGGCAATCAGCCGGACCTGGAGGTCGTCGGCATCGCCCAGAACGGGCTGGAGGCGTCGCAGATGGCAGTGCAGCTCGCCCCCGACGTCGCGGTGCTGGACGCCGAGCTGAGCGACATGAACGGACTGGCGGTGGCCGAGACGATCGCGCTGGCGGCGCCGCAGGTAGCGACGGTGCTCATGAGCGGCGAGGACCCGGGGCGCCTGTGGCGCCAGGTGATGCGCGCCGGCGCGCGTGACCTGGTGAGCAAGCCCCTGGTGCCTGCGGAGCTGCTGGAGAGCATCCGAGACGTTCAGCGCGCGCACGCCAAGACCCATACGCCGCAGTTCCGCGCGTTGGTGGACCCCGCGCTGATGCCGCGGGTGATCGCGGTCGCGGGCGCCAAAGGCGGCGTCGGCAAGACAACGGTGGCGATCAACCTCAGCGTCGCCCTCGCCCAGCAGCACCCGGGCCAGGTCGTGCTGGTGGACGCCTACTCCCAGTTCGGGGACGTGGCGCTGATGCTCAACCTGCAGCCCAAGCGCAGCCTGGTGGACATGGCGCCGCTGGAGGACGACATAGACGAGGAGCTAGTGGAGGCGCATCTGACGTCCCACGACTCGGGGCTCAAGGTGCTGGTGGCCGCCAACGACCTCACTGAGCTCGCCACCGTCAGCGTCAAGTGCCTGGCGGCGGTGCTCAACAGCCTCAAGCGGCGCTATCGCTACATCGTGATGGACGTGCCGCCCATGCTCTACGAGACCACCATCTTCGCCCTCACTCACGCGACGGCGGTGCTGCTGGTGGCCAACCTCTTCGACCTGACGACGCTCAACGACACGCGCAAGCTCTACCGCTTGCTGACGCGCGACTACGTGGCCCAGGAGCGCATCCACGTCGTGCTCAACCGCGTGGCTCGCAGCAACCGCCTGCAGGTGGCGGAGATCGAGCGCGCCTTCGGGCGCGAGGCCACTGCCACCATCCCCAATGCCGCAGGGCTGGTGGTGACGTCCATCAACGAGGGGGTGCCCTTCGTCATCCGGCACCCCGACGCGCCCATCTCGCGCACCATCCGCGAACTCGCCGAACAGGTGATCAAGCACAGTCGCAACGGGTCGCGGCCCGCGTGCGTGGGGCAGCCTAACAAGCTCAAGTGGATGAGCAAGCAGGCGTAGGGGCGGCAGCCAGCTGCGCCCCTACGCCAATAGCGGCAAAGGAGTTACCGATGTCCGTGGCAACCACACAGGACGGCGCGAACGTCTATAGAGTCAGTGAGGCCGACCCCGAGGCCGCGGGGGGATTGACGCGCCAGGAGCGCCTCGAGCTGGTTTCGCGCGTCCACGCCAAGCTGCTGGAGGAGGTGGAGCCCAAGCGGCTGACCGCGCTCCCCCGCGAGCGGATGATGGACGAGATCCGCGCCGCGCTCGATCGCGCGAGCGCTGAAGCCGCGCCGGCGCTGTCCGGGCGCGCCCGCATCCGCGTGCTGCGCGAGGTCTATGACGAGGTCAGCGGCTACGGCCCGATTCAGCCCTTGATCGAGGACCCCACCCTGACCGAGATCATGGTCAACGGCCCCGAACAGGTGTACGCCGAGCGCGACGGCAAGCTCTTCCTGACCGACATCCGGTTCCGGGATGACGCCCACGTGCTGCGCATCATCGAGCGCATCGTCACCCCCCTCGGGCGGCGCATAGATGAGGCGAGCCCGATGGTAGACGCGCGCCTACCCGATGGCTCGCGCGTCAACGCCATCATTCCTCCGTTGTCCCTGGTGGGGCCGTGCATCAACATCCGCAAGTTCTCGCGCGTCCCCTACACCGCCGACGACCTGATCGCCTTCGGCACCATCACCCCGGCGATGACGGCCTTTATCAAGGCGTGTGTGGTGGGGCGCCTCAACCTCATCATCTCCGGGGGCACCGGCAGCGGCAAGACCACTACCCTCAACGTCCTGTCGTCGTTCATCCCGAACGCCGAGCGCATCGTCACCATCGAGGACGCGGCGGAGCTGCAGTTGCAGCAGGAGCACGTGGTGACGCTGGAGGGGCGCCCGCCCAACCTCGAGGGCCAGGGCGAGGTCACCATCCGCATGCTGGTGCGCAACGCCCTGCGCATGCGTCCCGAGCGCATCATCGTCGGCGAGGTGCGCGGGGGCGAGGCGCTCGACATGCTGCAGGCGATGAACACCGGCCACGACGGCTCGCTCAGCACCGTCCACACCAACAGTCCGCGCGACACCCTGTCGCGCCTGGAGACGATGGTGCTGATGGCGGGGATGGAGTTGCCCGCGCGCGCGGTGCGCGAACAGATCGCGTCGGCGATGAACCTCATCGTCCACCAGCATCGCTTCAGCGACGGCACGCGCAAGGTCACCCACATCTCCGAGATCCAGGGCATGGAGGGCGACGTGGTGGTGCTGCAAGACCTCTTCCTCTACCGCCAGCGCGGGCTCGACGAGAACGGCAAAGTCATCGGCGAACACGTCGCCACCGGCCTGCGCCCCAAGTTCCTGCCGCTGCTGGAGAGCAGGGGGATTCACCTTTCGGCCGACATGTTTGACCCCAAGGGAGGTGACAAATGACCACCTGGGCGATTCCGGCGCTTGCTTTCGCGGCCGCCATTGCGGTGGTGCTGGGCCTGGGGTATGGACTGACCTCCAGCCAGCGACGCATCGGGCGTCGCGTTGACCGGCTCAGTCGCGAGCCCGAGGCGAGCAAACGCGCCAAGCACGAGCGCGACCGCTTCCCGGTGTTGACCGCGCTGCTGGAGCGCGAGGGGCATCACAGCGCGATTGAGGAGCGTCTCGACCGCGCCGGCCTGGACTGGCGCCCGAGCGAGTTCGCGGCCCTGTCGGTGGGGGCGATGGGGGCATTGGCGGTCGCGGGCTGGCTGGTATTCGGCCCGTTGGGTGCGGCGGTGGGAATCGTGATCGCCGCCCTGGCCCCCTTCGGCGTGCTCAAGGCATTGGAGGTGCGGCGGCTGCGCGAATTCGAGCGCCAGTTGCCTGATGCGCTCATGCTGATGGCGTCGTCGCTGCGCTCGGGCTACGGCACCCTGCGCGCGATGCAGGCCGTGCACGACGAGATGGCGCCGCCCATCTCCATTGAATTCGGCAGGACTCTCGAAGAAACCCGCGTCGGCGTGCCTACGGCCGAGGCCCTTGCGCACCTGGCGCGCCGGGCCCCTCTGCCCGACCTCGATATCGCGATCACCGCCATCCTCATCCAGCTCGAGACCGGCGGCAACCTGGCCGAGGTCATGGAGATCGTCGCCGCCACCGTGCGCGAGCGCCAGCGCATCCGCGCCGAGGTCAACACGCTGACCGCCGAGGGACGCATGTCGGGGATCATCCTGTTCATTCTGCCGCTGGCGATGGCGGCCGTCCTGGGGGTGCTCAACCCCGGCTACATGTCCGCCCTCTTTGCCACCGCGTACGGACACCTGCTGATCGTGATCGCGGCGGCGCTGCAACTCGTGGGCGGCCTCGTGATCTATCGTATGCTGCAGATTGATTTCTAGGGCGAAGGAGACGACCAGTGCTACTCATCATCAGCACGCTGACGTTCGCAGCAGTATCGCTCATGGTGGCCGGCGCTTTGCGGCCGAGCTTCGCCGTCGTGCGCGAACGGATAGATGACTACCTCGCGCCCCAGCCGCAGCCTTATGTGATGCATCCCTGGCTGCAGCGCGGGTTCGGTGACCGGGTGGTGCGCCCGCTGCTGGCGGCCCTCGGCAACGCGGTCGGGAGCGTCACCCCCGGGGGCGCGGCGGACAAGATCCGCCGCAAGCTCGACATGGCGGGCAATCCCCGCCGCATTGGCGTCGCCGAGTATATCGGGCTCAAGGTAATCTCCATGGTCGTTGTCTGGAGCAGCGGATGGTTCCTGGTGCCCCGTCTCGGCCTGGAGGGCATCCTCTTCTGGCTGGCGGCGGTAGTGGTGGCAGCCGTGGGCTTTTGGCTGCCTGATATCTGGCTGCAGCGCGTGATCGAGGCGCGCCAGACCGCTATCCGCCGCGCCTTGCCCGATACGCTCGACATGCTCGTGGTCAGCGTCGAGGCGGGGGTTGGCTTCGACGGCGCGGTGCAGAAGGTGGTCGAGAAGAGCAAGGGCCCCTTGTGCGACGAGCTGGGGCGCGTGCTGGAGCAGGTACGTCTGGGCAAGTCGCGCGGGGACGCGCTGCGCGACATGGGGCAGCGCACCCAGGTGGCGGACCTGGTATCGTTCGTCGCCGCGGTGCAGCAGGCGGAGACCCTCGGCGTCAGCATCGCCAAGGTGCTGCGCGTCCAGGCCGACGCCGCGCGCGAGCGGCGCTCCCAGCGCGCGAGAGAAGCGGCCGCCAGGCTGCCGGTGAAGCTGCTATTCCCGCTGGTGTTTTTCATCTTCCCGGCCCTGTTCGTGGTCATCCTGGGGCCGGGAGCTATTCGCTTCGCCGACCTGTTCAAGGTGCTCGGCAGGTAGCGGGCGCCGTAATGGGCGCCACGTGGTCACGGGCGAAGCAGACGCTGCAACGCCTGTTCAGCCTCCGGCTCGACCTGCGGGAGCGGGCACTGGTCGTACTGATGGCGGTGTGGATGCTGCTCAACGTCTTCGACCTGCTCATCACCTACGATGGGCTCAGCTCCGGCATCGCCTACGAGGCCAACCGCTTCCTCGCGCGCGCGATTGCGATGCCGGTGGTCGGGGTGACGGTGAAGCTCTCGCTCGCTTACGTGGTGCTGAAGCTGGTGGAGCGCGTCGAGGCGCGTACGCCCTACTCCGGCCTGGCGCCGTTGCTGGGCGCAAGTATCTACTTGAGTTGGGCGTGCCTGCATAATCTGCACGTGGTGAGCGGGGTTGAGGACTGGTCTCATTTCCTGCGCTACTACCCGCTCACCGGGCTGCCCAGGTGAGGAAGTGGCGCGCGCTGGCGCCCCGAAATCGGGGCGCGGCCAAGGAATAAGCGGATGGCGCTCTGCAGGGACCGAGAGCCGCGGTGGGTGGGCGGGCGATCAGAGGCGAACGAGGCCGGAGCGTATGGCATGGCGCGTGGCCTGCACGCGGTCGTGCAGCCCCAGCTTGCCGAAGATGTTGGCGACGTGCACCTTAACGGTGCGCTCGCTGATGAACAGGCGCTCCGCAATCTGAGCGTTGCGGAATCCTTCCGCCAGCAGCTTCAGAATCTCGGTCTCGCGGTCACTGAGCGGCGCTGCGGCGCGCTCGCGCTGGGCGATGCGCGCCCGCCGCAGTTCGTCGAACAGCTTGGCCGTCATCTCGCGCTGCAACCACTGCTCGCCAGCGCTGACCGCCCGAATGGCGCTCAGGATGAGCGGGGGATCGGCGTTCTTCATGATGCATCCGGCCGCACCGCTCTCAATGCAGGCGGCGAGGATACCCTCCTCGTCGGCGGTGAGCATGGCGATGATCCCAGCGCGCGGTTGTCTCTCGGCGAGGGCCCGGATCAGGGCCACGCCGTCGGCGTCGCCGATGCTGGGCGCAACCAGGATGATATCGGGCCGGAGCCTGTCACACAGGGCCGGCAAATCCGCGGCGCCATCCGCCTCCCCCACTATCATCAGGTCGGATTGCTCCTCGATGAATATGCGCAGGCCGCGACGAAAGAACGGATAGTCGTCGGCGATGAGCACGGTCGTCACCGTGCGGCCGCCATTACCACGTTTTCGCATGCTTCCACCTCAGTCGCCCGCACAACGGCGGAGCGGGCGCAGCGCGAACCCGGAGCGCATCACCGGTGCCAGGGCCCCCGGTGCGCAGCCGGTGCTGGGACAGAATGGCGGGCTGAGGGATTGCGAGCGCAATCACGCTCGCAACGGGCTGACAGTAGTGCCGCAATGCCGGGCAAACAAGCGTATGTAGGCCGAGGGCTTACACCTATCCACAGATGCTGCAGCAATATTCATGCCAAGCTGGGAGATGCAAGTCGCCCATGTACCACGGCGCGGCAGCGGTGGCACCCACCCAAGCTCGGTCGAAGGAGCCTTCAGTGACCCTGGATCGCCCCCTGACACTGGTTCTGTGCGCGCTCATAGTCGTTGGCGCCTGGCTTACGGCAGCGGTGCACGGCTGCGAGTGCATGATGATAGCGATTGCGGGCGCGATCACGCTGCTGTGCGCGGCGGTCGCCCTGCACCACGTGAAGGGGCCGAAAAGCCGCGCCGTGATCCCCGGCGGGTGCCTGCCCTTGGCGCGGGATGAGGGGTCCGACTTTCGCCGCAACCTGTTCAACCTGTGTGCAGCGCTGAAGCTCGGCCTGCGCTTTTGCGAGGATCACCTGCACGCGGAGCCGGAGGCGCTGATCGAGCAGTTGCAGCAGATGTCGGACAACATCAACGCCTTCGTCAACGAGGCGACGCGCCCGGTGCGTTTCTGCGAACGTGCGCCGTGGCCGTGGCGGCTGAGCGCCGGCAGGCGCGTCCGCTGGCCGTGGCGAGCCAATCCCCACCGGCGTACCCCGAGCTAGGCCCGGCGCCACAGCGTACCCCCCGAGCTCTTCGGCTTTGCTCAGAGCTTGCCCCGGGGTTGGAAACGCCGCAGCCGCAGCGAGTTCGTTACCACCGACACGCTGGAGAAGGACATGGCGGCAGCGGCGTAGATGGGGGCGAGCACCCCCGCGGCGGCCAGGGGGATGCCGATGATGTTGTAGATGAAGGCCCAGAACAGGTTCTGCTTGATGGTGCGCACCGTGCGCCGGCTGAGCTCGATGGCGCCGACCACCCCGGCGAGGTCGCCGGTGACCAGGGTCAGGTCCGACGATTCCATGGCGATGTCGGTGCCGGTGCCGATGGCGATGCCGACGTCCGCCTGCGCCAGCGCCGGGGCGTCGTTGATGCCGTCGCCCACCATCGCCACCACCTTGCCCTCGGCCTGCAACTTGCGCACTTCGGCGGCCTTCTGCTCGGGCAGCACCTCCGCCAGCACGCGCTCGATTCCGGCCTGGCGCGCGATGGCTTGCGCGGTCTGGCGGTTGTCGCCGGTGATCATGATTACCTCCAGCCCCATTCGCCGCAGCCGCTGCACCGCCGCGCGTGAGCCCGCCTTGAGCGTGTCGGCGACCGCCAGCACGCCCATTACCCGATCGTCCGCGGCCAGGAACATGACCGTCTTGCCCTCGCCGCGCAGGGCCTCCGCCTGCGCCTCCATATCGCCCGGATCGAGGCCCTTGTCGCCCATCAACCGGGCGTTGCCCAGCAGGACGCGCGCACCCTCCACGGTCGCCTGCAACCCGTGGCCGCTGATGGCCTCGAAAGCAGTCGCCTGCGGCAGTTCGATCCGACGCTCCCGCGCGGCGGCAATGATGGCACGGCCGATGGGGTGCTCCGAGCCGCGCTCCGCCGCGGCCGCCATCCGCAGCACCTCCGCCTCCCCCACCCCGCCGGCGGCGATCACCTCCGTCAGGCGCGGCGCGCCCTCGGTCAGGGTACCGGTCTTGTCGAGCACGACCGCCCGCAGTCGCTGCGCCAGCTCCAGGCTCTCCCCGCCCTTGATCAGGATGCCGTTCTCCGCGCCCTTGCCGGTGCCGACCATGATCGCGGTCGGCGTC
>DATLAK010000152.1 GCA_035527535.1 Armatimonadota bacterium | reverse complement strand
CAGGGAGAGTGGCGCTGCGGTAGGGGTGAGCGTGGTCGGTGTGGATCTCGATGACACCATTGACTTCATGCTCGCCGCCGAGGACGCGGGGGCGGACTACGTTTCTCTCTGCCTGCACTCGGGGATGGACATGTTCGTCAGTGTTGGCCTCAGTTGCGCGCTGCTGTGGCGGGAGAACTGGCCTCGGCTGCGGCAGCACCTTACGGCCTGCCTCCAGGCTGTGCGCACCCCCTTGATTGCCAAGATTGGGGTCACCAGGATGCCTGACGACGAGCAAGCAGTGGGCGAGATGGCCGCAGTGGGCGTCCGCCTGGTCCATGCCAACCTTGGCGAGGTCGCCACAGACAGAGGCCGGGACTTCATCCAGCGCCTGAAGGAACACGGCGTGTTCCTGGTGGCGGGCGGCGGCATTAGGAGTGTTGGCGATGCGCGGCGAGCGATGGAGGCTGGCGCAGATGCGGTAGCCGTGGGGACAGCGGCCATGCACGATGCCGCTTTGTGCGGTCGGCTCCAGGCAGCCTTGCGCAGCAGCCCGCAGGCCTCTTGAAGTCGGTCGTGCACCGATTGCCATCCTGGGCTGAGGTCATCTTGCTGCGCGCCGCTTTCAGTATTCATCATGGCGTATGTCAGCCGGGTATCCCTGCCCCTGCGCTGTCACCGCCTCTCTCCAGCTCTATTGTCCTAGACGCTGTCAGCGCCGATTTCAGATTCCGCATCCTCACCGACGAAGAATCCGTACTCTCGCCTCAGGTCGTGGTTGGCGTTTCGCATTATCGGAAGCCCCTTGGCCTTGACAGATCGCGTGAACATCCGCCCTATACACTTATAGGAAGCGCGCCACGCGTGATAGGAGGGTGGAATGACCAAGGGAGGATCAGGGAAGGTAGGCACGGGGAAGGCAGGGAGCAAGCGGCAGACTCGTTCGCTGCTGACTGAGTTCCTGGATGCGCTGGCGCTGGAGGGGCGGTCGCCGCATTCGGTGCGCTCTTATCGCCTCGACCTGGAGCCGCTCCTGGTGGCGCTGCCGGCGCGCCTCGACCAGGTTCACCCTGCCGATCTGCGCGAGCACTTCCGCACTCAGCAGCAGGCAGGCCGCGCGGGCATCACCCACCTTGCGCTACTGGCGTGCTGTGCTTTTCCCTCGTCGTCGCGAGCCAGGATTGCCATTTCCGCGCGTCTTCTCCGAAGTAGGCGCCCGTGGTCTTCCACAGAGCCTTCGACGCGTAGAATCGCACCTGGGCATCCGAGTCGTCGAGAGCGCGAACAAGCGGCTCAATGGCGCGGTCACCGCGTATCTCGACCAGCGCACCCGCAGCCGTCTGTCGCACGCGCAGGTCGCGATCCCTCAAGGCTGCCGCCAGGGGTTCTAGCGCGCGCCGGTCTCTCAGAGACCACAGGGCTACAGCCGCAGCGTATCGGACATCGCCGCTTTCGTCACGGAGCCGCGTTGACAGGGGCTCGACGGCCTTCGGATCACGGATCATTCCCAGAGCCCTCGCCGCACCGGCGCGCACTCTGTAATCTCGATCCCTGAGCGCAGCAATGAGAGGCGTGACGGCGCGTTGCGGCATATAGTTATAGAGCGTCCAGGCCGCCCCGGCGCGCACGAATTCGTTCGGGTCGTGGAGGGCGCCAATGAGCGGTCTGACCGCGCGCGGGTCCTTCGTTTCCCCCAGCGCTCGCGTGGCCCGTTCCCGCACCCGCGGGTCCTTGTGCCCGAGGGCCTGGGTAAGGGGAGCAACCGCCAGCTTACCCATCTTGCCGAGCACCTGCGACGGCCCCCAATCGCCCGCCCTCCGCGGGTCCTCCATCATAGCCACGAGCGGCCGCAGCGCGGGTTCGCCGATCTTCACCAGCGCATCCTCCGCGTTGCTTACCACGTAGCGATCCGGGTCCTTAAGCGCCAGGATTAGCGGCGCGATGGCACGGGGATCGGCAAACCGCCCCAATGCCTCGGCGGCGGCGTCTCGCACCATCGCCGTGTCGTCGTGCAGGCTGGCAAGTAGTGCGGAGAACGAACGCGGGTCCTTGATGTCGCCCAGGGCGCCCGCCGCGCGCCATCGCACCCAGTGGTCCGGGTCCTTGAGCGCGGCCATCAGCGGCTCGACCGTACGGCTGTCTCGCATGGGGCCCAGGGCCCTGGCTGCGTTACTGCGGACCTGCGCATCGGTGTCGGCGAGAGCCGCGATCAACGGCTCCGCGGCCCCGGGATCCCTGATCTTCATTTCCCCGAGCGCCGCCGCCGCCCGCTGCCGGACGATAGTCTCCCGATCCTTCAGCGCGGCGATAAACGGCGTGACCGCCGGCTCGCCCATCCCCGCCACGTCTCTCAGCTCCGGATAGGACCCCGCGTGAATGTCGAACGTGATGGAGAAATGCAGCACCGGACCGACGGCACGTGGATCTTTGATCTTGGTCAATGCCCAGGCCGCGCTCCCCGCGATGCCATCGTACTTGTCCTGCAACGCGGCGATGAGCGGCTCCACGGCGCGACGGTCGCCGATCCTTCCCAGCGCTTCCGCAACCGTTCGCGCCACCTGATGATCGCGGCTGCTCAGCAAGCCGACCAGCGGCAGGACGGCGCGGCGATCTCCGAATTGCCCTAACGCCGCCGCCGCGACGAAAACGTCATGCTCTGAACTTGATTTCAGCATGCGGATAAGGACTTCGACCCCTCGCCGGTCTTTCAGGCGGGCCAGCGCCAATGCCGCTGGATCGGCGGCGGCGCTGTCGCTCAGGGCCGCCGCCAAGGCATCCGCGGCACGCTGGCCGCCAATGCTACCGAGCGCGTCCGCTGCGGCCTCTCGAATCATCAAATCCCAGTTCGGCTGTATGCCCTCGTCTGCGCGCGGAACCTCCCCCGGCACCGCCCCTTCTCTGAGGGCCGCAGCCAGGGCATCTACCGCCCGAGGGTCTTTGGAGTCGCGCAAGACGCCCGCGGCCTTCGCTCGATCCCAGTTGTCCCCGGTCCCCAAGACGGCGATCAGGGCAGCCACAGCGCGCGGATCCTTGAACCAGCCCAGCCCGGTCAGCGCCGCGGCGTGGACGCTCGGAGACTTGTCCTTGAGTGCGGTGATCAGGGGTTCCACCGCGCGGGGGTCACCGGTGCCGCTCAACGCCCAGACCGCCTGGGCGCGGACCTCGGAATCCTCGTTTGACAGGGCCGCAATCAGGGCCACTACCGCCGGCCTGCCAATCTTCCCCAGCGCCCTCACCGCGCCGATTCGAATGCCGGCATCGGTATCGTTCAGCGCCGCGGCCAAAGGCGCGACGGCAATTGGCCCCAGGTGCCCGAGAGCCTCTTGAGCCGCTGCGGGTATCGGTTCATCCGAATCTCCCGGCAGAATCGAGGGTGCAACGGCGCGGGGATCCTTATTATTCAGCAGCGCAATCAGGGGTGCAACGGCGCGGGGATCCTTCAGGTTGCCAAGTGCCCACGCCGCGTGAGTTCGCAACTGCGCATCGTCGCCTCTCAGCACTGCAAGCAATGGCTCCACCGCGCGCGCATCGCCGAGACTCCCCAGCGAGTTCGCCGCGGCGGTCTGGACGCTTTGGTCTGCATCCTGGAGCGCAGTGATGAGCGGATCAACCGCCCGGGGATCGTCCGAGTCTCCCAGGTTCGTTGCGGCTTGTGATCGCACGTCTGGAGATTCGTCTTTAAGCGCCGCAACCAGCGGCAGGACGGTGCGCGGCGTTCGGACGTAGGATAAGGCTTTGGCCGCCTTCAGTCTGGCGGCCGAGTCCTGGGCCTGCAACTGCTGGATGCGCGCGTCTATCGCATCTGGCGCAGGATGCGCGCTCGACAGGCAGAATGACAGCAGCACGAGGCTGAAAAGAAACCTCGGCAAGCGAAGCCCGCGCGCTTCGTGTCGCCCATATGCCATCGCTCCCCCCCTTTGAAGATACTCGATGGCGGCTTTCGTCAGGGTCGGCGGTGAATCCTGCCTGTGCCTGCACCCAGCCGGATAGACCGCCATATCGCACCGACATGCTGCCGGCAGCGCGGCCCGCTGGTCGGCAGGATACTTCGGCCGCCCCCCGAAGTGACGCCGTCGTAACGAGAAAGGATGCGCAGATGAGAAAGCCCCTTGGCGTTGTGGCGCTCGCCGTGATCGCTATGGGCCTCGCGATTTTCGCCCGAAGTCGAGCTTGGGCCGACGATGTCCCTCACTCGCTTGCTAACGCGGTCCCTCTGGATGGGACAGAGGTAGACCCATCGCCGGACCTCGACATTGTGGCTACATTCCACGATGCAGATGGTTCGACGCGCATCTACTTTCCGCTAGAGAACGCCCACGACGGCATCAAGTTCGAGCCGGGCCAGACAGTGGAGTTTGAAGCCGCCTATGACCAGCACTCCTTTCCCCCTGTCACCGGCTACCAATGGCAGGTAAGTGGCCCTGATGGTTACCACCTGGAGACGGTCACCAACACCCGCAACTGGACTTGGGTCGTGCCATCGAGGTCCGATCACTATTGGGTAACATTGCAGTTAATCCTTTAGTCGGTCGAGTCACCGCGTCGCGCCCCGTCTTGGGTGCATTTCCGCGACATGGTGGCCAGGGCAGCGAGTGCTGCCACCACCCGTCCGGCGCAGCACCTGCCAGGGTCGACGCAAAGTGCGCGCCAGGCTCCCCCAATGCCAGCGAGCCGCCCTCCTCGGCAGGGAAAACGGCTCGCCTTGTGCTTGCTGCGGACTGGTGTAGTGCGCCTACGCCGACTGCGCCAAGTGCTGTCGGGCAAGACCAGCGCGCAAATCTCCTATTTTCTCAAGCGCTGCCGGGTGTTTGGCCTGCTGCGCAAATGCGGCCACAGCTACAAATACTACCTGACCCAGCTGGGGCGGCGGGTGCTGCTGGTCGCGCGCCGACTTCAGGAATTCCTGATCGTGCCTGCGCTCGCGGGCCAGCCCAGCGCCTGATTTTTTCTATACAACCTGTTCAGAATATCAGTGATAAGAAACTAACACCTAATCTTCTTTAGGTGCCCCGGAGCCAGGAAACCAGCAGCATGGCGGCCGCCAGTGCTCGTTCGTAGGCCTGCTGGGCGATTTCGGCGACGGCTGCGGCTGACTCCTCGCTGGATGAAGCGTCGCGCACGCGATCCACCGCGTCACGCACCGTTGGGGACGCCAGAAAATCCCCCACCCAGGCCTGCGTCGCCGGCGCCCGGCCAAAGGCCTCGCTCCACACCTGGTCTCCCGGTGCAGGCTGTTCTCGGTGCACCGCGTGCACAATCTCCGGGTCGGTGAAAGCCGCCAGCCAAGGACCCGGTGCGGGCGGGGGCGCGCCCCGGCGTGCCCACTCGTAGTGGTGCAACAAGCGGCCGTCGTCGAAACCGAGGACGCAGACCGTCCCCACCGCCAGACCGACTTTCTCGACTGCCGCCTCGAGCGGGCGCGTCGCTCGCGCGCGTTCCGCTGCGCCGCGGACGACGTACCACACGCGATGCTTGACCAGGCGCTGCAAGGGAGGGGAAGAAGTGACGACATCTCGCCAGGCCTGAATGGAAGAATCGAGATTCGCGGTCGCCAGCGCGAACGTCTCCTTGTTCAGTGTCGTCAATTTCTCGCCATCGGATCGGCCGACGACCAGGGGTGGCGAGTCCGGTTCCCGCGCGCGCAGGAAATCAGCGAAGTCTTTCATCCCGAACAGCACTACAGCATGTGCCGGATAGCGCTTGGGCCGCGCCTGCGCGGGCAGGCCTTGAATGTACGCCACTACCGTCTCGAGCTCGCTCACCATGTTGTCGCGATGCTGCTGGTAGCGCGTAGGGTACACCTGCACCAGGAGCGGGCCCTGCGGGTCATGATACTGCAAGAGGCTGTCCGCTCCACTGTAACGCCCACAGCCCGCACACCGGAGCTGGTGAATCTTGCCCGCGCGCAGGATGGCGCGCAGGTGGGAATCGGTGGCGATGTTGACCGCCGACCACAGGCGGACTGGTGATTCATAACCGCAACCAGGGCAAGTGAAGGCGCGCTCCTTCTGCCTGCTGGCGGTGAGCAGATCCTCCGTCTCCGCGGCCGCGGTCTCTCCTTCTGGCGCCTGTTCGGCGCGCTTGATCTGGCTCTCCAGGTACTCGCGGACCGTCATGTAGAGCATCGGCTTCGGGGGCAAATGTGTTTCAGCGGAGGCGACTTCCGGGGCGGCTTCGGGGCCCGCTTCAGGTCCGGCTTCCGGCGGAAGCCCCGCCTCGGCCAGGAAGCTCTCAATCAGGATGCCCTCGGCGAAACCTTCACTATAGGCGCGCTCGCTCTGCTTTTCCAAATGCGCGTATGCTATGAGCGTGGGTACATCGCCCTCAAAGATTCCGCTCGCCAAGGGCCAGGCCACGTCCGAAAGCACGGGCCGCAGTTCCTGACGCCGGACCGCCTCCTTGGCCTTTGTCAACCACCGAAACTGCGTCTCCAAACGGCCTGCGCGCCAGTTCCTGAGGGCCTCCGGTTGCTGCGCCGCCTCCACCTCGGCTGTCGCCGCCGCCTCGTTGATGCGCAACGTTTCTTCCACTTCCGCTTCGCTCAGCGCCGCCAGCCAGTCAAGATAAACCGAGGGAGGTTGGCCGGTGGCGACATATCGGCGCTGCCACAATGCTCTGGCATCCAGCCAGCCATAGAGGTAGAAGTTGCCGAGCCACTGGTAGATTCTTTCGGCAAACTCCGCAGTCGGGATGCCCCCAAACCAGTGGTGCGCCAAGAACTGCTTAACCGCCTCCGCGCGTGAGCGCAGGGGTGCTGTGCGCATCTGCACCACCCTTACCGCTTCGGAGACCAAGTCCAGGCCGCGCGTCAGGCGCCTGACGTCTTCCGCGCTGAATTGTCGCAGCCGCTCCCGGCGGGCCTCGGTCGCGGCCGAAGCCGGAGCCGGAGCCGGCCGGGGAGCAGCCTTGGTCCCGGTGGTAATCGCCTCGAAGAGCGCGCCATAGCCGAGCACCACTTCAGGTTCCGCGAACTGCTGGGGCGCTGCTCCCCCACCGCCTAACGAGCGCTGCGTTTCTTCGAAGTCCGCCCTGAGCGCTCGCTTGGCTTCTTCGACGCACCCACGGTCTTCCTCGGGAAGAGCCAGGATGACCCTCGGCGCCTCCATGTCGTGATACAGAAGAGACGACACGGCGGGCGAGGTTGTCGAGCAGTGCGGGCAGGTGAGCAGGTTGAGCCGACCGGAGAGAAACAACGCCTCGAGCTGCGGGTGCAGAGTGACGTTGATGGATGACCAGAGGCGGGCCTGGAACTGCTTGCCGCAACTCGCGCAGGTGACCGGGTGACTCTTGAGCTGACTCATCGGTTGCCCTTCGCAGAGCATTCCCGAGGCGCGGCTCCGGGGGCTTGCTGCGAAAGAGCGGATAAGTGAGCGGCAGACAGTGCTGTCCTGCCCGGATGCCGCAAGCGACCCGTTCCGCGGGCAGTATACCCCGCGATGAACTCGGCGTCAAATCACCCCGGCGATTTCGCTGGCTTGCGTTTCTATGGTGTCAGGTGACCTGCGCCAGCAGGTGGCGGATATGCCCGCCGACCACCTCCGTCGGGACCACCTGACCGTGAAAGCCCGTTCAGCGCATCCCCGCCAAACGCAACGCTAGCACCGCGCGCAGGGGCTTCGCCCCTGCGCCCCCGTGCAAGGGGTAAGAGGGCAAACGGCTATTCACGCAGATCCTCGCGCACAACGGAAGCCGTAGCAGATGTTGTCGCGGTTGTCGGGGAGGTCGTGGTCGCGGTTGGCGCAGCGAAAGTCCTCTGGATCGCCGTGGCCCCAGGAGCCGCCCCGAACCACAATATAGTCGCCGGTTTTCGGCGGCGTCAGGTCGCCCTTGGCATACCGCTGGTAGGCCGTCTTGTCATACCACTCCGCGCACAACTCCACCACATTCCCGGCCATGTCCGCGCACCCATACGGGCTGGTGCCCCCCGGGTAGGAGCCCACTGCCGTCGGGCCTTCCCGTACCGGATCGTGAGCTTGCATCCAATTCTCGCACGCCGTATCCCACTCGCTCAGACTCGCATACGCGCGGCCCGTAATGACTTGGAAGTTGCGACACCGAGTGCGATCCCACTCGCTCCCCCAGGGGAAGACCCGCCCATCCGTGCCCCGCGCCGCCTTCTCCCACTGTAACTCCGTCGGCAAGGACTCCCCCGCCCACGCGCAGTAGGCACTGGCGTCATCCCAGCATACGCACATGACGGGAAATCCTCCCAACCCGCTCGGAGCTTTCCTGCCTTCCCAGTAGTCCGGCGCGTCACGCCCGGTGGCCTGCACGAAGCGCTCATACTGCGCGTTGGTCACCTCCGTGCGCCCCATCCAGTAGCCCGGCAAGTTCACCCGGCACTGCGGCTGCTCAATCTCGAAGAACTCGCGCTCATCCGCCGGGTGCTCCCTCAGCCAGGCGTCAATCTGGGCGTCGCTCGTGCCCAGGATGAAATCCCCCGGCGCCACGTACACCATCTCCATCCCGCGCTTGGGGTTTACCCACACGTCGCCCGCCTGCGCATCTGTCGGTGGCGTAGGCGTACGCCATACTACAGCGTTCGGGTTCACTTCCGGCGCAGGTGAAACGCGTTCAGTTGGACGCACCGGTGCAGCGCCCGCCGCGGTGACCAGTCGGTGGTTCATGGGGGCCTCCCTTCGAACAGGCTTACCACGACCGTGCCCGCAGGAGCGCAGTGCCGTGATCCGCGCGCCGCTCGCCCCGGGCAAACAGTCAACAACCGTCCGACGTGGGCGCGGGCCAGGCCTCTGGGTCATGACGGCCATCCTGCGACCCTAGCGAGGAGTGGCGCCAGTATAGCGCGCCCAGGCGGCAATGCCAAGCCGCGCCAGCGTGCGTTTCTGTGGTGGCGGAAGACCTGCGCCAGCAGGTGGCGGAGCTGCCGGGGAACACCTGCCTCCGCTGAGGTCGGGATAAGCCCGCTGAGCCAATCCCAACGCCGACCGCCCAGCACCGGGCCACGCAATCCTGGGAAACCGGCCAGTCCGGCGTCTGGTGATCGAAGCGTCCTACGCTTTGCGGACAGGTGGATGTCTCCGAGGCTCGACGATACCGGAAGACATCTGCAGTGCCATCAGGTGAGCGGCCTCAATCACCTCCAGCGTAATCTGCTTTATCGGACAGTCCCGCTCGCGGCTGGTTTCCTGCAAGCGCTGCAGGGCCTCGTCCGCAGTCAGCCCAACGCGATCCATGAGCACGCCCTTGGCGCGCTCCACGAGCTTGCGAGCCTCGATGATCTCGGTCGGGTTCTGGACGTCCTGTTTGGCTTGCCTAAGCTTAGCAAACCACGTCGCCGCTACACGCAGTGTCGACAGCAGTTGCCTGGCGCTCACCGGCTTCACTAGATAAGCCGCGGCGCCGCCAGCGGCCGTCGCTCGCACCGTGTCATCGTCAACGCAAGCAGTCAGCATCACGACTGGCAGCGGGCGTTGCGCCATCAGCCGCTGTGTCGTCGCGACGCCGTCCATGCCTGGCAGCGCAACCTCCATCAGCACCACATCGGACCCGACTTCCTGAACCAGCGCCAAGCATTCCTCGCCGCTGTTCGCCTCGCCTGCCACCGTATGCCCGGCCGCCGTCAGCATCTGCCGCAACTTCGTCACGGTTGCCCCATCGCCCTGGCAAACCAGAACCCGCAGACTGGGTAGTCCCGTCGTCGCGCTGACCCTGTTCGTCTGCACCTCGGTCGGCATTCTGTTTAACCTTGTCTTATCGTGCACATCGCACGCGGGTGCGTAGCGCGAGGACTTCCACGCGCGTCGTCGTTCCGGGATTGGCCTTAGCCACAGCCATATCCTTCCGTTTGCTGCTCGACCCTGCGCACCAGACGGCTTGGGATAAGATCGCGCGACGCTGACGCCCAGGTGGCGCAAATGCCAACGAACCGCCCTCCTCAGTAGTGGAAAGCGGTTCGCCGGTGCTTGTTGCGGACTCGTGTAGTCCGGCTACTTAGCCTGCGCCTCGAACACCTCCATCATCCGCACCAGGAGCTTGGAGAGGGTCGTGCTTGGCGGCCAGCGCGCGCAGCCGCTCCGCCTGCTCCCCGCGCACGGGCCGCCGTCGCCATCGGCCCCGCGGCGCGCCCCTTCTGCGCGCCTGTCCCGAGCGCGTGCCCCGAGCGAGGTCGAGGGGAAGTCGAGGGAACGTTGCGCCCAGGGCGCTTCGTTTGCCGATCGGCGGCCTGGGGCTGCTGCTCCTGCGGTTCTGGCGCGTGGGTGGCTGCATTGGCTTGTTCCCTTGCCTACCGCTTGTGCCGCCTCCTTGCGCGCCGCCAGCCGCTGCTGGGTCCACTCCTCCACTGCCCGGTTTTGGGCTGCTCTCCTCTGTCTTGGCATCGCTGCCTCCTCTGAGTCAGGTGTCTGGGCCCGCCGTGGCAGGCGAACACACCCCTCACTCGAAGGCCATGAATGCCAAGTCCTTGCTTGCGGTTTCTGAGCGCCTGCATGAGACACTCTCGGCCGCGGGCTGGCGGCGCCGGTCAACAGAAGCTTTGTCCCGTAGGGGGGAATTCAGGACTCAGTGCACAAGCAGGCAGGAAATGCCCCGTTCAGCTACCCGCTGACGCAACCTCCCATAGCATCACGCTTTCCACGGCGAGCGCAGCCTTTCCGGTCCAGAAAACTCGGGTTTCAACGGCGCCGCCAGGATGGTTGAAGATCAGCGGGAACGCCCGGTACTTCCCCAGGGGCAGTTCCCCGGCGCCCACTTCGCGCACGGCGGAGCTTCTCTCCCCGCCGCCCACGCAGGTGTCTAGCACGCAGACCGTCCCTTCACCGTCACCAGTGCGTTTCAGCCTGAAGAGTGCAAGATACCGGCCGGCCTTCAGAGGGCTATACGGCCCGTAGACCATGTGCCCAATCCGCGACTCGCCCTTGACCGTCACCCAGACGTCTCTTTGGCTCTCCATGTCCCTCTCTGCCTTGCCCGTGGTGTGAGCAAGGCAGACGGCGTCATATTGCCTGACGAATTGGAGCGACAGTGCTTTCGGGAGGCTGCCGGCCAGTTCTGTTGAAGGCACCTCGTGCATAGCCGACGAGAAGCGCTTGCCTCCAAAAGGACCTTCCACGTCGAGAAGGATGGCGCGCCCCGAGACCATACCCATCAGTCCGACGGCTGCCTCTTGGCCGGGGAGCAGATGAACGCGATTGGGCTTCACAGAGGGCGCTCTGAGTCCTGCCGCCAGCTTCACACGAACGTCCATCGGCTTCGAGGAAACGTTCCTCAAGAGTACGCGGAAGGAGGCCGCGCACCCTTCAATGTTTGCCATGCTCGTCGGGAAGCCGACCAGCACCTGTTTCCGAGTCATATCCAGGCGGCAAAGGGCCGCGAGTTGCTCGGGGCTCGCCGCCACATACGCCGGTCCGAGCCGAGCAAGAACTTCCTCCAGCGCGGGGAGGTCGTAGAACCAGTTGCACACGAAGACGTGAAGAAACGCTGGACGCTCCTCTGGAGTGATTGAGCGGATCTGAGACACCATGAAGGCAATCTGCTGATCCCTGGTTCCATCGGGCTGCCAGCCGGTGACGGCATGAAAGACCGGGGTATTGCGCGCCGTCACCCGCATCGCCTCCGGGTATGTGTAGACGCTCTTCCCGTAATCTGCGAAAACGGCCTGCAGGAACGGGATGCGCTCCGCAAACCTTGCGATCTCGCGGTCTCCCGCTCCGGACGGGTTGATCGTCCTGAGGTCCATTCGATTCATGTAAAGTTGAGTCTGATCCAGGAAACCGTCGAGGACGCGCGGACGGTCGGTCTCGCGATAGCGCTTGGCGTAACGGTTAGGGTAGGTATAGCCGACTCCAGATACGGCGGCGACGAAAGAATCGTTCGGCGTCGCAGTGGAATAGTAATAGTCCATGACGTCGGGGATCAGCACGCAGGAGGAGGGGGATATCGTCCAGCCAACGGGAAAGGCACCGCGGGCCTTGCTGTCCCATAGCTGAGGCCAGTTCCCGCTGGTGATGACGGGGATGTTGTCGCCATCCGAAATGTTGAAGGCAAGGTATACCTTGTCGTTCCGCAGCGCAGGCGGGTTGTATCTGCGCTGACGGAATGCGGGAACGCGCACCCCGGAATGCACGCTGAGGTTCCCGCAATTGACCGATCCCACGAGGTACTTGGCGAACTCGGCCATCAGTGCCACGCCATCCCCCTCCCCAAGGCCGACATCGGCTCCGGCGTAGGGATAGCCCATGATCGGAGTGTTCGCCGGAAGCGCCGCAAGCAATTCCTCTCCGAAGCGCATCTCCGCCTCGGGGTCAACATACTTCCTCGCGCCGTCTATCCGCCCCGGGAGCCAGAAGATGAACACCTTATGCTGCACCAGATAGTCGCGCACGGCCGATTCCTCCGGCCACAGGCACGCCGCGACGCAATGGCTCATCTGGCTCCAGAGGTTCTGGTACGCCCACCGGTAGGCGTCCACGTTCTTTGTCCACCGCCCTCGGAGGTCCCTGATCACCGGGAGGGCGATCCCCTTCGCCAGCCGGGGTGAAGCCACGATCCCGTCCTCCAGGCTGGCGAGCATCGTGGCGATGTTATTGCTAGCCGGCAGGGCGGGATCGGTTATGATCATCCCTTTCACCTGGTTGTGGAACTTCGCCAGCAGATCCTCTGGCGATGAGACCGTCTCCGTTCGACTGATCCACTTCCTCTTCAGCATCCAGTCCAGCCAGGTGGAGTCGCTCGCGGTGGTGAGGTAGTAGATCCGAGGTTCGGCGCGGTTGACGATGCCTTGCAGCGTTGACAGCAGAAGCTTCCAGTCCGGGGAGCACTTGCGTGTATCCAACACCGTAAGCACGGGGGACGGCGGTGCGGATCTGGGGAATATGTCTGAGGACAGGTTCGTGTCGCCGCGATACACAAGGTTCCTTGGCTCACCGGACGGCGCGGGTTGTGGAACCATAAGGACGCCGGAAGCGATGGAGGCACCCTCGACCCGAAAGAGACTGACTACGCTCACACGGGCGGCCATGTTCCCCGACCAGTAGAGCCGGCACTCCAGCCTCCCACCGGGATGGTGGAAGGCAAGCGGAACCTGCGCGTAGCGGCCCCGCACCAACTCATCGCATGAGACCTCGCGCGACATGAGGATGGTCTTTCCCGCATCGACGCAGGCGTCGACGCTCCCAAGAACCTCACCCGGGGCCTCCTCGAGCAGCTTGATACGGAAGAAGGCTATGTAGTCGCCGGCTTCCAACTCGGCGTACGGACCGTAAAGCATGTACCCGGCCCCATCGGTTCCCGGGTGAGCCTCCCACGCTCTCCCGTTCAGAGCTTCTGGGTCCGCAACCGCGCGCCCGACCAGGTGGCCGAACTTGCCGACATCCCAGATCTGGGACTCGGTGTACTTCCCAGAGAGAAGAACAGTTTGCTGCGCCTCCCGCAGGATCGACTCCGGCAGACCTGTCGGCTGGCATCCCGCCGGCACGCTAAGCCCGGCGAGGAGGAAAGCAATCCACACCACGAAAGCGAACAACGGTCTTGTGCCCATGCTTTCCGTGAACCCCATCTGAGCGGTTCTCGGTGCTGGCTGGTTGTTCCTTCCGAGCAACTTACCCCGCGGGGGCGGGGGCATTTCACAAAGAAACGAGGGGCCGCCGCCGATGACGGCGACCGGGGCACAGCATGCTTGTGCCCGAAATATGGCGGCGCACACCGTGCGCCGCCGAAGAATGGTCATGCCCGCGCGATGGAGAATGACGTTGCGGCTGCGCATCGGTGCAAGCACATGCGCGCCTCGGGTTGCGCCACTCGGGCGAGCAGGAGGAACTCATGGCGATCCGCGATCTGGCCAGCAAGACAACCCCCCAGGGGAGCGTCACCGCCGTGTGGTATGACGAGCAGGAGCAGAACTTCGTCGTCCAGCACGAGTTCGTCCATCTGAGTTTCTACGAGCCGGAGTTCATGGCTTTCGTCGAAACCCTGGTCGCGGCCAAGGCCAAGTTCGAGCAGGGAGGCTGACCGTGGGTTTCGTGAGCAGCCTCTACAAGATCGCGCGCATCGCCAATGATGTCAGCGCGCTGGCGAGCGGCAATCCCAAGTGCATCGGGCGACGCCTGGTCAATAAGATGATCGGCCGCAAGATCGCGTCAAAGCTCTACCTGCGCTAACCCCGGATGACGCGCAGGCGTCACCGCCACTCAGCCCTACACCCACGGACGCCAATGACCTGCGCCGGCAGGTGGCGGATATGCCGGGGAACGGGTTGAGACACTGACGTCGCCTCCCCGAGGGGAGGTTCCTGGCAGGCCGAGGTGACGCTGCGGCGAATCTGTCAGCGCTGCCAGACATCCGCGTCGCCGACCGTGACCGCGCGCACGGCATCAGCACTGCCCGCGACCGCCCAGGCGCGGCCCGCGGCGGGATCGAATGCGATCTCCACAAACGGGGTGTTGGGGGCGAGTTCGACGCGCGCGTCCGCCAACCGCAGCGAAGTGGCACCACAGAGGGCGACGCAAAGCGGCCGTCCCGTGGCATCGGTGCGGATCATGGCGAGGTCGCCGTTGAACTGCACCTTCCAGTCCGGCTGGACCAGCGCGCGCCCCTGTGTCCGAGACGGCCTTAGCTTGAGGGGGTTTTCGACGTCGGCCGCCACCACCAGATCGCGGCGCCCGTCGGCCAGCCGCACTTCCACTGCGACGTTCTGATCGGGGAATACGTCCCCCCGTGGCGTGACCAGCGGCAGGCGGCGGATGGCGGCGATGTTGGACGTGCGCTCGTAGGGCTCGATGACGCTCACGAAAGTCGAAGCCAATGGCTGGTCTGGCTCGCCCTTCCCTTGGCGCCGCGAGATGACCACCGGGATCCACGCTTCGGCATTGTCGGCGACGAGCGATATCCACGCCTGGCCGATAAGAGCTTGCGCGTGCGCGGTCAAGTCGGTCACGCGCAGATGCACATCGGCGCCAGGCGGCAGCAGGTGGCGGCGGTCGTCGACCTTCCAGTCGGCGCTCCACTCGGGAGCCGGCGAGGGATCGGCGGAGAAGTTGCAGGTTTGCGTGTCATGCCCGTAGTCGGGGGCCGGGTGCAGCGACAGGCCGCTGGTCGTCACCGACCCGAGTTGGCTATAGGTGAACCTGGCATGATCGGCCCCGCCAACGACGCGGAAGATATCGAGGACATATGAATCGCGATCCGAGATGTCAATCAGCGCCGCGGTGCGCTCGAACTGGCGGCCGCCGATGAGGCGGGGACCGGAAGCGCGCATGACGCGGACGCCCTTGCCGTCGCCCCACAGGGTGGTGTGGCCGGCGGCCTCCTGCTGGTTGTTGCCGTCAACGACGACCGTGTTGTGCGCCGCGCTCATGCCGTACCACCTGGCGCGGGGGGACATCCACCCACCGTACTGCACCGGCGGATAGCCGAAGTCGGGCAGCAGGTCGAGGCCCTTGGCGAACAGCCCGAGGTTCATGCCATCGGCGTGGCCATGGCCGCCGCCGGCGTCATAGTCGAGCCACAGGTCGCGCTCATCGGCGCCGTGGCCGCTGCGCAGGATGGCGAGGTGCCATTCCTGCTTGTTGACGCTACCGACCTTGGGCGCCGCCCCGGCGCGGGCGACGACCTCTCCCACCTCCTTCTGCGCGGCGGCGGGGTCGGCGCAGAAGATGTCGTACGGTAGATCGCGCGTCGAGTTGCCGTTGGCGCGATAGGCGATCTGGGCGAAGGCCGCGTCGCCGGTCAATTGGCAAATGCGCCACAGAAAAGTGAACATCGAGGGGTTGATGCCGTTGTTCTTACTCAGCCACACGCCGGCGTAAGACGCGATTGGCCCGGCGAAGATGCCGGCGTCGCCGCAGGTCGGATAGTACTTGAACAGGCACCAGGTCTCGACGTGGAAGCGGAACATCTGATGCAGCCGCGGATAACGCTTGAAGATCTGCGGCAGGAACTCGTTATCCATGCGCGCGTACTGCTCCAGGATCTGCGCCAGCACCGCCGCGGCGTAGGCCGAATACCCCGACAGCCCCTTCTCACCCGTCATCCCGTCCACTGCGGTGGACTTGGATATGACGGCGCCGAGCGCCCCGTAGACTTCCTCACGATTCCCGGGCCACCCCAAGACGGTCTCGATGACGGTAGCGGTGAGGTCGGTTTGCGGGTAATTCGAGTAGATCTTCCCGCGACTGACGAGCGCGTCGCGCAGGATGCGGTCCTCGATATTGCGCTGGATGTCGGCGAACGAGGCCTTGGGGTTGTCGAGCTTATACTGCTTGGCCTTGCGCGAGAGGAAGGTCACCAGCGCCGGGTCACGCTGCAGGGCCGCGAATGCGTAGTCGTAGGCATAGGCCAGGTCGCGGGTCTCGACGCACGCGTCATGCCAGGTCGAGACGTAACCCGCGCTGCCTTTTTCCTCGTAAACCCACCCCTCCTTACCGAAGTCGAAGGTCGGGTAGAGGTCGGCAGTGCGATCGAGCAGGACCCCCGCTTTGTGGGCATAAACGGGATCGCCCGTGACCACATAGGCCGCGGCGAGGCTGCGGATGCCGGCGAGGACGGCCTGCTTCCACTGGCCGAAAACGAGATAGGCGCCGATGAAGCGCCAGCGCTTATCGCCGTTGACATAACCTTCACCATCATCCACCCCGAATCTGTACAGCGGATCATTGGGGTCGGGATGGTCCTGGTTAAAGAGCAGCGTGCGGTCGGCGCGCTGTGGGTCAAAGACGCCGTGCTCGTCGAGGCCGGAAAGGTAGAATTTGTGGAAATCGTTCTTGGGAAACAGCTCCTTGCAGTGGGGGCAGCGCACTTTCCACGGCCGCGCCAGCGCGTCCATCTCCCAGGTGTACATTGGCACGTCGCGCTCGCATGCCGGGCAATGACCGTTCGACAGCACCATCCACGACCGCGAGATGGTGTGCCCGAACATGAGATCCCACAGCTCGTCGTCGGTGAACTTGAGCCAGGGCTGGGCCGCGGCGGTCACCTGGTCGCGGATCTGCGCCGCCCACGGATAGGCGGCCGCGTTCCATTTGGCGTTTTGGATCATGCTCGCGCCACAGTAGACACCGTTGGTTTTCGCGTCAGCTCCCGCGCGGGCCGCGAACATGGCGCAGATGGCAATGATGACGGCGAGCCCACCGAGGCCATGCCATTCGGCGGCCCGACAAGCGCCGGTAAGTATCACCCCCACCTCCAGTCAATGCGGCTCTTGCGAGCGCCTGCCGAGTTCTTCGTCTATCGCACAGTCATTCATGGCAGCGCACGCCACCCGACAGGACGAAAACCGTTGGGCCCAGGATTCGCCATATCGACCGGCTTTCTCTTCCTTGACGTGAAGGCTTCCCTGTTCTTGGCCTGGGCCCCTGCCGCCAGCCGAGTACGCACATGGACGCCGATGACCTGCGCCGGCAGGTGGCGGAGCTGCCGGCCAACCGATCGAGGCACTGACGCGTAGTCGCTTCAGATGGCGCGGATGGCAAGGGCGCTCCCCGCTAGCGAGAGGAGGCCAAGCCTCGAATCGGGAAGTACTGACCCGGAGGCAGGCAAAGTCAGTTGGTGGCGGTCCGCGTCCCAGGGGGATTCAACGATGAAAGGGGCCTGGCGCAGGTTGATCGTTCCGGCAATGGTTGACCGCACGCGCCAAGCTGCGCGTCCTTGAAACCGTCGGGATGAGCGGGGTCTTACAAAACGCTTTGCAGGAGGGAGGACAGGATGAGGAAGCGGGGAGTAATCGCTCTCGGGATCGTCGCCGCCGTGGCAGCGATCACACTGGGGGTGGATCGGCCGTTGGCCGCCACCGGTGAAGGCGCGGCGGCCGACGTGCCGGCCCTGGTGGCGGAGGGATTCGGGGCCGCGTCCATCGGCGGCGAGGGTGGAAGGGTGATTTGGGTCACCAACCTCAATGACAGCGGCCCGGGGTCATTTCGCGAGGCGGTGAGCGCGGAGGGCCCGCGCATAGTAAAGTTCAAGGTAGGCGGGATCATCAACCTCGCCTCCAACATTGAGGTGGAGCATGGCCGGCTCACCATTGACGGCGCGTCGGCGGCGGACAAGGGTGGGATCACGCTCCACGGGCACAGCATCGAGCTCAAGGGGCTGGAGTGCCGCGATGTGATCGTGCGTCACCTGCGCGTGCGCCGGTCTGGGGGCGACTGCATCAACATTGGGGGCGGGGCCCATCGCGTGGTCATTGACCACTGCTCGGTGAGCTGGGCAACCGATGAGGACTTCGGCATCAACAAGGGGCATTACGTCACCGTGCAGTGGTGTGTCATCGCGGAAGGGCTGATTGAGGGGGGGCACGAGAAGGGCGCACATACAGACGGGATGCTGGTGGCCCACGGCGCCAACCACGTTACGGTGCACCACAACTTCTTCGCCAGCAACGGCACGCGCAACGCGCTCATGCACGGCGAGGGCGGTTTTGGGGCCGGGCACGAGAAGACCGCCATTTACATGCCCATCGCGATCTTCGACTTCCGCAACAACCTGATTTACAACTTCACCTCGGGCACCGAGCTGGCGCAGGGGCTCTGCGCCAACGTCGTCAACAACTATTACCGCTATGGGCCCAGTGACTTTCCGCTCGTCTATCCCCCCAGCAGCGGCCGGGGGATGCCGATTCACCTGCAACTTGAGACCTACTACCCCGGCTCCGAGCGCCCGAAGCTCTACTGTAAGGGCAACGTCGGCCCGAACCGCCCCAAGGACGAGGGGGAGGAGTGGGCGCTCGTCTATGTCGGGGGCGTCTCCCAACCGGGCAAGTGGGGGAGCGACCCCGTCTATCGCAGCAACAAGCCGTTCCTGACGCCGCCGGTGAAGACGCAGCCGGCAGAGGAGGCCGCCAAGCTGGTGCTCGAGGAAGCCGGGGCTTTCCCGCGCGACGACGTTGACCTGCGGCTGGTCGAGGAGTTCCGCACCGGTGGGGGCAAGATCGGCGCCGGCTATCTGGAGTGGAAGCAGAAGCACAACCTGTGATTGCGCGCGGTGGGCCCGCGTTGAAGCGGTGCTAGCCGCGCATCGCGCCAGGCGATGCCCCGCCACAACGCCGTTTCTTGCGACAAATGCCCGGCCAGAGGGCCAGCATACGGGTAGGTCGGATGTGGGTGGTACCTATATACCCCGAAACGGCAACCGCCCGTAGAAAGGCCCGCTGCGCCTATGTTCTTGGGCAAAACCGGAAATGCCGGCGAGCCGCCCTCCTCGGTAGGGGAAAGCGGCTCGCCGGTGCTTGCTTCAGACTAGCGTGATGCGACTACTTGGCCGCGCCCTTGAACACCTCCATCATCCGCACCAGCAGCTTGGCCAGGGTCAACTCGTTCTTGGCCGCCGACGCGGGCACCCTGGCCACCTCCTGTCCTGCGTGCATGGCGCAGCTCGCATACGGCGCGCGCCGCTGCGGCGTCGCCGTCGAGGTGCGCCACCTGTCACAGGTCGTGCGCCAAGCGGTGGACAACGCCTAGCGCGCCTCGGTGATGCCGCGCGCTTGTCGTTCACGCAGGTGTCGCCTTCCACCACGTCGAGGAGTCCTGCGTTCGGCGCCTTGAGTCCGGAGACTCGGCACGGATGACGGCTGCGTCTGCGCGAGAGCTGTCGCCGTCAAGCCGGCGGCTGCGCGGCCTTCGGATGCCTGCAACCGGCCCGCCGCCGCCAGCGAGTGCGATATGGGGGGTGCCGCGGAGCCGCGAGCGCCGCCGATGGCGGGGGCGTGTCCCTTCGACCATCCCGCGATATACCCAACCGCGAAGAGGAGGCTGGCAGCAGCGATCCGGGCCAGAATCGTTTGCAGTGAAGCTCTCATTGCGCTGAGCCTGCGTCCCGGCCGGAGCGCTGCTCCCTTCTGGGAACAAGGAGCCATTGGCGACAGTCGGTTGTCAGTTTATCGAGGCCGCGCCCGAATCCTGCCACGCGCGGCGAGTCTGCAGGTTCCCGAAGGCTTCGTATTGATACGTGTCGGTCACGGTTTGGCTGTCATCCAGCAACGGAATTAAGGTGACTGTCCCCCTGATTGCCCGATTACTTCGCTCAGGGTGCTGCCGCACGGGCGCAACGAAAGCTCCGCTGTTCGTCGCGTTCGTTGGGGCTGGCAGCGAAGCGAGTGGCGCAGCGATATTTCCACGTCTGGCAACCAGCATCGCCGTGGGGATAGTTGCTGCCCCGAACCGCGCGCTCCTTGCCGCTGCTCGGCCCCTGAGGGTTCCGGCGCGGGCTGTGCTTGTAGTAGTCCGCTTGGAACCAATCCGCGCACCACTGGTGCACGTTGAACAGCATGTCTGACGCCCCGTAGGGGCTCACCAGCGCCGGGCTTCCCACGGACGCGGTCTCACCCTCGGACGAGTAGTAGCGGCCGTCTTCGGAATTGTTTTCAGGAAACTTGTTTCCCCAAGGGGAGATTCTGGCGTCGGTCCCACGCGCCGCCTTCTCCCACTGCGCCTCCGTCGGCAGCCGCTTGCCCGCCCACCGCGCATAGGCCGCCGCGTCATGCCAGTTCACGTTGACAATAGGGCGGTCGTCATGCCAGCCCCCAAACGGCTTCGGCGGCATTGCTCTCTTGCTTGCCCGACAGAATCTGCGATACTGCACCACGGTCACTGGGCATCTGTCTATCCAGTAGGCATCCAGATACACGCGGTGCTGGGGCTTCTCGTTAGCGCGTGCGTCTTCATCGCTGGCCGCGCTGCCCATCTGAAACTCACCGGCCGGGACATAGACCATCGCCGCGCCGTCCTTGGGGTTCACCCAGATGTCGCCGGCCTGCGGACGCAACGGCGGCCGAGGCGTCCGCCAGACCACCGCCTGGGCATTCACCTCCGGCGCGGGCCGAACGCGCTCGGTCGGGCGTGTCTGTGCGTAGCCAGCGACCGCAACCGTGAGTCCGCCGGCCAGGCAGAGCGTTATACCAAAACGAGCCGCAACTCTAATGTGATTCACGGTGTCCCTCCCTCGAAGACTCCCCGCCTCGCCTGCGACTGGCTTAGTATAGCGCGGCCAGAACGCCGAGCCAAGCCAGCAGCATCACCGTCGGCGTGCATCCACACGGACACCGACGATCTGCGCCGGCAGGTGGCGGAATTGCCGGGCAACGGGTTTGGAAAGTGAAGGCCGAGCGCACTTAGGAGCAACGGTCGTTTCCGAGCGTTCTAGTCGCTGTCAGCCTTGCGGCGGGACGCACGCTTGCGAGGCGGCGCGGCTTCCTTTTCAGGCTGGCTGTCAGCGGCCTTACGCCGCGAAGACGGTTTGCTCAGTGTGGCTGATGCCCTCGGCAACTGACCGAGGATATCCGACGGCCGCATCCCGATAGCATCCCAGAGGTCCTTGTCGGCCCCCAGCAGCCTGGCGTCGGCGTCCGCTACCAGCTTGCGCTGCGCATCGGTGAGCTCGCCCCAGGTGCGCGCCAACGGCTCGCGGTAGAGGTCGAAAACCTCCGCGGCGTGGCGGGCCAGCGCGGTCGTTGCGTCGTCCGCTCCCTCGGCAGCCACCTCGACTACGGTCTCTACCGCCCACGCGTATCCCGCGATCAGCCTCTCAGCCTCGGCATCCATTTCCTCTGCCTCGCATCCGTCTTTGCGACGGCCTGGTCACGCGCGCCAGCCGCGTGCCAACCGCCAGCCGGACGACCGGCGGCTATCGTACCACCTTCCGGCGCGGCCGTCGTGTGGTAGACCGCCTGAGCATCGCACTCCCGCCACGCGTGGCGGGCTTCCGCTGCGCAGCACTCATTCCTCTTCGCGTGGCTCGCCTCGCGCACGCCGCCGCACCACAACGATGGCGGCCAGGGTTGCTGCCGCCATGATGCAGGCGCCAAGGCGCACCGCTGCCGGCGCGCCCAGATACTCGGCCATCGCGCCCGCCTGCAGACTGCCCAGGGGCGCCGTGCCTGCGATTACCAAGCCCCATACCCCCATCATCCGCCCGCGGACCTCGTCGGGCACCGAGAGCTGGATGGTCGTGTTTGCGGCGGACATGAATGCCAGACCGCCCATGCCCACCAGTGCCAGCAGCAGCGCCGACAGCGGGAGCACCCGCGAGAATGAGAATGCCACCAGCGAGGCGGACATCAGCACCGCGCCGCCGAAGAGCAGACGCCGCAGGTGGCGCCCGCTTCCCGACGCCACCGTCAGCGCGCCGGCGAGAGCGCCGACCCCGCTCGAGGTCATGAGGTAGCCCAGCCCCCGCGCCCCGACATGCAGCACATCGCGGGCGAATACGGGCATGAGCACCGCGTACGACCAGCCGAAGATAGAGAATACGGCCAGCATCACCGCCATGCGCAGGACCGTGGAATTAGAGCGCACGTAGCGCAGCCCGCCCAGCGCATCGGCCATGACGCCAGTGACCTCCGGCCGGCGCGGTCGGCGCGGAATGCGCATCAGCACTAGCGCCACCAGCACCGCGATGAAGCTCAGCCCGTTAATGAAGAAGCACCAGGCGACGCCCACGACCGCCACCAGCGCCCCTGCGATTGACGGCCCGATGATGCGCCCGGCGTTGAAGATAGAGGAGTTGAGGGCGATGGCGTTCATGAGATCCTCGCGCGCCACCATCTCGACCACGAACGCCTGCCGCGCCGGCATGTCGCACGCCATCACGGTGCCGCTGAACACCGCCAGTACCGCCACCTGCCACACGCGAATCCAGTGGCCGCCGGTGAGCGCCGCCAGCACGAACGCCAGCACCATCGCCGACGACTGGGTAACCAGCATGATGCGACGCCGGTCCACGCGGTCCGCAAGCACCCCGCCGGGGATCGCGAAGAGCGCCATGGGCAGCGAGCCGAGGCTGCTGATCACGCCCAGCAGGAAGGCGCTGTTGGTGAGCTGGTAGATCAGCCATGACAGCGCCAGGTTCTGCATCCACGTTCCCGACACCGAGATCAACTGCCCGGCGAAGAACAACCGGTAGTTGCGATGGCGCAGCGCGGCAAAGGTTCGCGGCAATGGCGGCCAGCGGGGCCGCGGTTGAGGGCTGTCAGTCATCTGCGATCATGGTTCGGCAGCGGCGTGGAGGCCTTCGCTCCCTTCATCATTGCGCGGCATGGGAAGTCACGCGGAGGCGAGCGTCAGACCTTGCTCTCACGGTGCGGTGAGCAGATTTCATGTTTACCGGTTCAGCTTTCTTTATCGTTCAAGCGCTATCCTGCCGGTTTGAATGGGCAGTCCCGGTGTAACATGCTGCTGCTCGCGGATCGCCCAGCGCCCAACCAGTGCCAGAGTCGGGAATCTGCAAGGTTAATATCGCCGACACACGCGGCGAGCCGCCCTCCTCGGCAGGGAAAGCGGCTCGCCGGTGCTTGCTTCAGACTCGCGCAATGCGACTACTTGGCCGCGCCCTCGAACACCCCACCATCCGCACCAGCAGCTTGGCCAGGGTCAACTCGTGCTTGGCGGCCAGCGCGCGCAGGCGCTCCGCCTGCTCCCCGCGCAGGGCCACGGTCACCATCGCGCCGCGGTCAGCGGGCGGCTCCCCAGCGCGCCTCTTCTGCGCTGTGGTGGCTTCAGGGCGCTTGGTTTGGCGCTTGGCGCCCTGGACCTGCGGCTTCTCAGCCTTCGCCACCGTGGGCGCCACGGGCGCGGGTTTCGGCTGCTCCGCCTGGGCTTCGGCTGCCGCTTCCGCATCCAGCATCTTCCGCGTGTCGGCTACCAGCTTGGCCTCGTGCTTCTTCAGTGCGGCCATCTTAGTGTAGTGTCCCGATGATGGCTTTACAATGGGCGACCTTCTCCAAGATAGCATCGACCTTTTTCGTCCAGACGAACGGTTTGGGATTCTCGTTGTTGACCCGGATGAAATCTTCGATCGCCGCGACGAGTTCCGGGAC
>DATLAK010000151.1 GCA_035527535.1 Armatimonadota bacterium | reverse complement strand
CTACCTCGCGACTCACCGCGCCGAGATCCCGGCGGGGGGCGCCCCGTTGCAGGGTAGCGTCGCGCCGCTGGTGATGGAGTACGCCGACTTCCGTGCGGCCCAGCCTTTCGGCGACCGCGACGGTATGGCCCTGATCCGGGCGCGCGTGGAACAGCAGCAGCGGGAGGGCCGTAGGTGAGGCGGATGGCGCAGGCGCTGGTGGCGGTGGCGGCGCTGGCGGTGAGCGCGATCACGGCGCAGGCGGCGCCCACTGGGGATGAGCTGCTGGCGCGCAGCGAGCAGGGCGAACGCAGCCACGACTACCGCGGTGTGCGCGCCATTCGTATGTTCTTCCCCGGGCAGGTCGTGGATGCCGTCACCCGAGTGATCCACCGCAAGCCGGCGACGACGCGCACCGAGTACATCTCGCCTCCCGCCATGGCCGGCACCATCATCCTGCAGATCGGCGCCGAGCGCTGGCGTCACTCACCCCGCAACGCCGGTTGGCAGCCGGTGCCCGCGCTCGAGACCGGAAGCACGGAGCGGCTGCGGCGGAACTACGAGCTGCGGGTCACCGGCGGCTCGGTGGTGGCCGGCCGCCGGTGCCTGGTGGTGCTGATTACCCCCAGGCACGAGGGTAACCCGAGCAAGCGCATGTGGGTGGACCAGGCGACGGGACTGGTGCTCCGCAGTGAGCTGTTCAACTGGAAGCAGGACGGCATCAGCACCTCCGCCTTCCGCGAGATTGAGGTTGACCCTGATCTCTCGGCCGAGGCGGAGCGGCTGCGGCCGCCGGTTGCCGCGCCTGGTTTCGCCGCGGCCGGCCCTCCGGGCTTCAAGCCGAGCTATCCGCATCACGTGCCACCCGGCTATGTCCTGGAGGGCACAACTACCATTGATCTGGGCCGCTACCGCGGCGCCCACATCCGCTACGGCGACGGCCTCAACTCGATCTCGCTGTTCCAGGCCCCGGCCAGCGCTTTCGGCACCAGTGGGCCGTTCGCGAGCGAGGGATGGCACTTCACCGAGGTCGTCACCTGGAGACGGGGGGAGATGAGCTACGCCGTAGTGGGCGACATTGACCCCGCGGAGCTGCGCAAGATCGCCGACTCCATGGGCGCTGCCGCTCCCCCTCGCGGCCGCTGATCCTCGCCATCTGCCCCCAGGCTGCCTTGCGATCAGAACAGCCGCGTTGTGAGCCACCTAGGCATCAAGGCATTAGCGGGATCGGGAGTTCGGTACGCCAGGCATCCCACCTAGCAACGTCAACCGCCGGTCGTCAGCGTTGCAGGGACACGGACCTCACGCGGCAAAGACCTCACGCTGGCACCTGTGCCATTCTCTCGGAGGACCTGCGCAGCGTTTGCCGGCTGGGCCCACCGAGGGGCCGCATGCTGCAGGTGCTCGCGACCGCCGGCCTGGAGGAGCGACCTCAATGAGCCCACGCGAGCGATTCAGCCGAATGATGGCCTACGGACCGGTTGAGCAACTGCCGGTGCTTGCGCTGGAACCCTTTGAGGAGAAAACAATCGAGCGATGGCGCAGCGAAGGACTGCCGCCGAACCGTGCCCCCGAGCGTTTTCTGGCCATGTCGAGGCTGGTTCGTGTTCCTGTATTGTTTGACCCTATGCCGGCATTTGAGGAGCAGGTGGTCTCCGAAAGCGACGAGTACGAGCGTGCGACCTCTGTGATGGGGGCCACGGTTCGTCGGCGCAAGGACAACCCGTTGATGTTCTACGGTCATATCGACCATCCCGTGAAGTCGCGCATGGACTGGGAGCACTACAGGCAACGGTTCAAAGCCGGCTCTCCCCAACGGTTGCCGGACGACTGGGCGGACGCGGTGGCGCCTCGCCTCGACGCGTGCAGTGATCCGGTTGGCCTGTGCCTCTACCCGTTCTTCTTTCGACTGGGCTTCTACGCGATGGGCATGGAGCGCTTCCTCTCCGCCTTCTACGAGGCGCCCGACCTCATCCACGACATGTTCTCCTATTGGAGCGAGTTCGTCCTGGAAACCGTGCGGCCGATCTTGGGAACCGTGAAACTGGACTACGCTGTAATCGCCGAAGACCTCGCCGGCAAAAACGGCCCCTTGATCTCACCGAATTGCTACCGGGAGTTCTGGTCTCCGTACCAGACTCCCGTCATTGAGATGCTGCGCGATCACGGTGTGCCTTTGATCTGCCAGTGGACGTCTGGGCGGGTTGACCTCTTGCTGCCGGAGATGATGGATCAGGGGTTCAACTGCACTTGGCCGATGGAGGTCATGGCCGGGATGGATGCCGTGGGTCTGCGCCAGCGCTTCGGACGGAAGCTGCGGATGGCCGGCAACATCGCCAAGGAGGCGGTCATCGCCGGGCCGCGCGCCATTGATCGTGAGGTCGAGCGTCTGATGCCGCTGGTGCGCGAGGGCGGCTTTATTCCCGCACTGGACGACGTCGCATCGCCCGACATGCCGTTCTCGCACTACCGCTACCTGATCGACAAGCTGCACGCCGTCCGCCTTGACGGGTGACAAAGTCGAGCCATGCGGATAACGACCGCGCAGCAATTGGCCCGCGCCCGTGACGAATGCCAGGGCTTGTGCGCATCACGGGACGATTCGCTGCGGCTGTGGGCATGTTGACCTCCGGTTCCAGGGCCTTGCCCCTTGGTCGTCCGGTTGCGGCTACAGCGTCACCCGGTCCTTCATGTCGGCGAACCGCTTGGGCCCGATGCCCGGCAGTTGATCGAGCTCCTCGGCGCCGGCGTGGTTGAGGTTGACCTTCCCCACCGCCGCCGGCGCCGCCCCCGCGCGCGGCCGGCGCGGCCTGGCGTCGCCCTTGCTCGGGCCGGCTGCAGGCTGCGGGGCGCGGCTGTTGGTGGCGTCGGCGCCGGCGGCCGATTCCGCGGCGGCCGGCACGTACAACTGCTGGCCGTCCACGACCTCCGCCGCCAGGTTGACCGCCGTCAGATCGGCGCGCGGGGTGGCGCCCCCGGCGAGCTTGATGATGTCATCCGCCCGCGCCCCGGCCGCGATCTTGAAAAGCCCGGGCCGGTTGACCTCGCCCACCACATGCACCGTGATCATCTCACCCGCGCGCGCGGCGGGCGCGTCAGTGAAGAACGGCTCGGCGGGTGCGTTGGCGTGTGAACCAACCCACCACATGGCCCCGCCGGCGGCCACCAGCGCCACCAGCAGGACCGCCAGCGCCACCTGCTCGCCGCGTGAGAAGAAGAACATGTCCGTCACTTCGCGCCGCGCCCAAGGCGGGGGTGCGATCAGCGGTCAGCCGCGAACTGCGCCCCGCCGTGCTCCACGAACGCTCGGCACGCGTAGTCCTGCCACTCGGGCTTCACGCCGATAGCCTCGTTTGAGCCGTAGTAGCCGGCGATGAACCCGGCGTAGCCGCGGTCCTGCCCGAAGCGCCCCAGTTGCTCCACCAGTTGCCGGGCGAAGGATTCGATCAGGCCGCGATTCCCCGTCGGCAGCACCCGCTGGATGTCCACCGGGCACCAGAGGTTGACTCGCCCCCCGAAGTGCGTCGCCAGCCGCTCGACGCCGAACAACCCCGGCTGATCAAGCTGCACAACGGCGATGCCGCACTCGATGAGATCGGGGATGATGTCCCAGATGTAGCCGCAGGAGTGCATCCACACGTGCAGGCCGCGCTGCCGCGCCGCCGCGCACAGGCGCGCGAAATCGGGCTTGAATATCTCGCGCCACATCGCCGGGCTTACCAGCAGCCGATCCTGGGTCCCCCAGTCCTCCGCGAACATGACGCCGTCGGCGCCGACGCGCGCCCAGCGGTCCATGCACGCGACCAGCAGTTCCACGACGCGGTTTGCCAGCGTGCGCACCTGCTCCGGGTGCAGCAGCAGGTCGGCGAGGAAGATGTCCATGCGCCGCAGGTAGCGCATAATGGCGAAAGGGAAGCCCGGCAGCCCGCCGAGGTGATAGCGCTGCGGGTGCTCAGCGAACACCTGCCGCGCCTGCTCGTAGCGCCCGGGCTTGTCATAGGCGGGCATGACGTAGCTGTCGAGATCGCTCCAGTCACCAAGCGCCCCCTCGACTACCTCGCCCTTGGAGTGAGCGTCCAGGCTCGCCCACACGTTGCCCCATTCATCCTCCCAGCGCCCGCCGCGTTCGAGATTCCAGGTGCGACGCGGCTGCCAGTCGGGGTCGGCGGCAGCTCTGGCGCGGATCAGATGGTCCGGGTAGGGCGCGGGCAGGCTCATCGGCAGACGCGGCGCGCCGTCAAAGGCCAGGGATCGCAGCACTACGTCTCGGCTCTCCAATTCGTCACCTCCTCCGCGGCGGTCGCGCGCGGGCTTATTCGGCGGCTATGACAGCAGTTCCTCCGCGCGGATGCGGAACTCCATCGGCGGGCACGCGTAAATCGCCCGCAGCCGGCCCTCGATTACGAGCCGATTGCGCAGGCGCTTTACGCTCGGCGATTCCAACGCGCAGTCGCCCACCAGCACCACTCGCCCCGGCAGGTCCTCCGGCGGCTCCGCCCCCCGACCGATCACCAGCGTCAGCGGCTGCTGCGGGCTCAACTTGTCCTTCCGCACCAGCGCCTCCAGCCCCCGGCGCGTGTAGTACTGGCACGCCCGGCAGTAGTCCCCGGCGCACACCGTCAGGCCCGGGAACTTCTCGGGCGAGAGCTCCAGGTCGGGGCGCGCGAAGGTGCGCCGCACCGAGTCCAGCGGCGGCCCGGTGGTGCGTAAGCGACTCAGGTCGGCGACACCCAGCCCGCGCTCGGCGGCAATGCGCGTGGTGTCAATCTCCAGCGGGTCGAAGCCCATGGCGTAACCGGCAACCGCGTCGAGCGCGACCGGATCGGTGCTCGCCATGATGACGCCCATGGCGACCGGGCGGCCGGCGCTGGCGTGGTCGCTCTCCTGCGCCAGCAGCCCATCGAGGAGGTTGAGGACGGGGCGCTTGACCAGCAACAGGTCCACCAGCTTGCGCGGCAGGTGGTAATCGCGGTAGTGGTGGGAGCAGGCCTTGTCGAAATCGGAGATAATGCCGTGCAGGTTCTTGATCGCGAGGGTGACCAGGGTCAGGCTGTGCACCTTCATCACCGGCAGGTTGATGAGCACCTCCGCCTCGACGATGGTGCGGGGGACGCGGGCGCGGTGGAGCAGGTCCGCCCCCGGGATTTCGATCTCGACGAAGTCATCCTCCTCGAGGGCGACGAACGGGATCTTCGCGGCCCGCAGCGCCGCGGCCATGCCGGTGGCCTCGGCGCAGGCGCGCGTGGTGTTGTGGTCGGAGCGGAAGCGGGCGGTGGAGATGCTGCGCCCTTCGGCGACGATGACCTCGCCCGCGCCGGCGGCGCGCGCCAGCTCGGCGACGGCAAGGACGACCCGGGGATCGGTCGTCGTCGGCGGCGGGTAGGGGGCGAAGATGTTGGGCTTGAGGACCACCCGCGCGCCGCGGGGAACCAGGTCGCGCAGGTTGCCCGCGCCCGCCACCGCGGCGCGCACCGCGCGCATGACCGATGCGTCGTCGCTCCGCTCGGCGCGCGCCAGGGCGACCACCGGCGGGGGTTCCAAGGGGCTGGGTGTCATCGCTGCCTCCTATCGCCTCCCCGCGCCGGCCTCAATCGCGGACGCTGCGGCTTGCGGCGGCGGGGTGAGCCTGTACACCACGTAGGCGCGAGCGGGGCTGACCCGGTCCACCGTCCACCCCAGTACTCGCAGGCCGTCGGTGAGGTAGAAGATGTCGTCCCATTTCTGCAGCATCACCAGGTAGGCGGGACCGCTGCGCAGCGCGATCGCGTGCACCGCCAACGCCCGGTCGCGGCCCCGGGTGGGCAGCGAATAGGAGAGGTGATAGGGGATGCTGCTCGGGGTCTTCAGCCCCACGAAATCCACCATGCGGAACGAGGTCGCATATGAGATGTAGCCCACGTCGTGAACTAGCAGCAGCGTGTCGGGCGACAGATTCTGCCGGCACCAGGCGGCGACCCCCTCCAGTTCCTCGGTGGTGAAGGCGACGCCCGCCCGGTGCTCGCGCCACCGCTGGGGCAGCCAGATGGCGGACTGCACCAGCGCCAGCACCAGGATCGCCAGCGCCGCCGTGCGCACCCACTTCGCCCGCTGCGCGAACCCCGAGGCGATCGCGTACAGAAACACCGGCAGCAGGACATAGAGGTAGCGCTGCTCACAGTGCAGGAACGCCCCTGGGAAGTCCATGAGGTAGGCCGCGATCACCGCGCCGATAAACGCCAACCCCACCGCGCCCGTCGGCGTCAGGAACAGCAGCGGCACCCCCAGCAGCAGGAAGCCGAGGTAGTGCCCGAAATGCACGAGCGCCGGCAGCACGGCCTCGTAGAGCTTGAGGTCCGTCGGCGCGTAGGCCTCCGCAAAGAACGCGCGCTTGGCGCCGATGGTGGAGGCATAGGGCGCGCCGGTGGTGACCCAGTACCACAGCACCCACGGCGCGGCGGCGGCCACCGCCAGCAAGATGGCGATCACCACCGGGCGCACCGGGTCCGCGGTCGCCGGGGCGGCGCGCCACTCGCGCCGCGCGTGCAGAACCAACAGCAGCCCCGACACGACGACCAGCTCCGGGCGCAGGAAAGGCAGCACCCCGCACGCCACCGGCACCCAGCGCCGGCGCATCGGATCGTTGAACAGCGCCAGCGCCCACACCAGCCCTGCCATCGCCAGCCCGGTCTCCATGCCGTTGAGCAACTGGTAGGTGACACGCGCCACCATCAGCCCCAGCGCCACCAGCAGCACCGCCCCCAGTGCCGGCGCGCGATGCAAGAACGCCAATCGCGCCAGCCCCAGCGCGTACGCGAGGATCGCCAGCCACAGCGCCCCCGCCCCCGCCCATGCCGCGGGCAGCGCGAACATCAACCCGTACACCAGCGCTAGGTGGATGGCGCTGGTGGCGCCAGCCAATGCCGGGGTGCTGGCGAAGTTGGGATCGCGCCCCGAGTGCAGCACTTGCGCGTTGTGGAGCGTGATGTAGGCGTCGTCCACCGTGAACACTGGCGCGCCATAGATGGCTGCGTGCAGGATGAAGGCAATGAGCACGAAGCCGCTGACGCCGAGGTACACCCGGCGCTGGTGCCGGGGCGAGGCCGCCGCCGGCTCGACGATGGGCGGCGCGTCCTTGGGGCGGCGGGGTCTGCGCTTCATGTAGTCCAGTTTCGGCGCAGGGTGGGTGCGCCCCTCCCGCCGCAGGCGGGCAAGGCTCAGGGTGACATCACTCGTTGGGTGAACGCTTCACGCTCGGAATGCATGGTCTCGGTCTATCCCGGGGGGCGCGTCATCAGCAGGTAAACGAACAGCAAGAGGATGGCGGCAGCGATGCCGACGCTGAGGGCGATCATCGCCCACCCCAGGGGGCGAAAGGGGTGGCCGCGCAGGCGCACGCGCAGGTCGACGTAGCGCCAGATGCCGATGACCTCCATCGCCAGGGCGACCAGGACGAAGACCGCGCCCGCCCAGCCCGACCAGACCGGGTCGCGGTGGGGGAGGGCGACGCCGTCATAGGGACCTATTTGCACCCTGGCGATGACGTACCCCAGCGCCGCCGCCGCCAGGGCCGTGCGCGTCCACGCCAGCAGCGTGCGCTCGTTGGCCAGGTGGTCGCGGATGATCCCGGTCGGCCCCTCGGGGCCTGCTGCATGATTTCCCATGGTCGTCCTCCCGCTGTCGCTTCGACGCCCGCGGCGCAACGTACTGCGAGGTGAGCGAGAGCGGGAGCTTCTGCGGGCCCGCTACGGCGCAGGCGCACGCTCTCCCCGCCACGCAGTCCGCGCAGCCCGCTCGGAGCGATGTGCCTGAGGCCGGACGCGCATGGGCCTCAGGCCGCCGTCACCGGGCCGGCGGCGCCCCCGGCGGGCGCATAGTGGCGGGCACGCGCGTCCATCCCAGGTGCTTGCACGCCCGCAGGCGGTTGACCCCGGCCAGCACCCGATAACGGCCGTTCGGCAGGGGTTCGAGCACCAGCGGCTGCAGCAGCCCGACCGCCTCGATATGGTGCGCGAGGTCTGCGATCGCCTCCTCCTCATGCGGCGGCAGCGATCCGGGGACCCAGGCATCGTCGATCTCGACGACCGCGATCTCCTGCACCTGCTCGTCCTTGTCGGGATAACGGAAGCGTTCCGCCGACAACGTGTGGCGGTAGGAATAGACGTAGGGGATGGCGAGGTCCACCCGCAAGTCGCGCTGGAAGTCGCGGAAGATGCGCCGGGTGAGCTCGTGGGTGATGCGCGGGCGGTCGGTGGCGAGGGTCATGTAGCGCAGGCGCATGTAAACCCCGTAATCGTAGAAGTCAGAGCGGATGTAGGGCTGCTGACCGGTCTCGGCGATGATGCGCCCGGTGACGTCGCGCGCGGCGTTGAGCAGAATCTGCTCAGCCGCCTCCCAGTCCGAGTTGAAGGTGATGCGGACGATGACCTCATCCAGGAAATGCGCCTGCTCGTCGGCGCCCATCTCCGGCGTGTAGTTGATGACGACCTGGGTGAAGAGCATGGCGTTGGGGATGAGGATGTGGCGACCGATGGCCTCTTCGCTGCCGATGGTGCCGCCGACCTGGTTGAGCGAGGTGTACATCAAGCCGATGTCAATGACGTCGCCGTTCATCCCGAGCGACGGCAGCATGATGCGGTCGCCGACGCGGAAGGGGCGCTTGATGTTGATCAGCGCCCACGCCGCCATCCCGCTCACCGGCGCCTGCAGCGACCAGCCCAAGAGCATGCCGCCGAACAGCGCGAATCCGGCCCCGAGCACGCCGATGCGGCCGACGGACACCAGGATGGCAAGCCCTATCGCCAGCGCCGCCGCGAAGCGCACCAGCCCGCCCAACATGCGCACTTCACCCGGCGCGCCGCGGCGCAGAGTGACCTGGGCGCCGATGAGCAGCATGATCAGTTGGTTGGCGGCCACAATGCCGAAGACCACCGCCAGCAGCAGCAGCACGGGCCATCCGTGAATCTCGGCCCCCTTCTCCACCACGCTGGGGAGAAAGCCGAAGGAGACGTTGCGCCGCTGCAGCTCGATTAGCCCGGCGGTGAGCATGCCGAAGACGACCAGCAATACGGCGTTACGTTTCACGCTCATCTATGCACCCGCATCCCCATCGCCGGCGTTAGCGCCTGGCGTCGGATCCAGGTGACTCCTCCGCAGTCGTTCTTCTGTGGCGCGGCGTCGGCTCCTGCCAAGCCGCGGGCCGCTAGACAGATATCAACGCCCGACAGCGTCCGGCGGGCACGTCCGCCCGCGGGCGCGTTCGATTCTGGTGGGGAGAGTCGGGCGATCCCCCCTCCCCGCGAACGCGCCCCGTCCCCGCCGGTTGCAGCGAGTGGTGGCGAGGGGTAGAATGATGCGGGCCGCAATCGGCCCACTGGGGGATCCGCCATGACAAGCGAACAGACGAAAGGCGCCAGGCTGCCGCTGCGCTTCAGGGTGCAACATCCCCGTTGTTACCTGCTCCTGGGGGTCGAGGGGATAGCCCTGGTCGCACTCTACACATTTGTCTACCTGGCGTTTCTGCGCATCACGGGCATGGGGCGTCTGCCGGGGATGAATCCCCTGGTCGGGATTGCCATCGGATTGGGAGGCGGCCTCTGTGCGGTGGCGGTGGAGGGCCGCCGACTGGGCACTCATTTCGAGGCGGAGGCCCGCGCGCTGGCCTTTCGTGATCGGCTGTCGCGGCGGGCCAAGCTCCGAAGGCTGTCAATCCCGGGGATCTTCCTGGTCACCTGGGGCATCCTGTACCTCGCGGCGCGCTACCAAGACCCGCCTGCTTCCTATTTATTGACGGGAATGGGCGCGTTGTTCGTGCCGTTGGTTTTCCTCTACCGACCGGCCGTGTCCATCTACGACCGCGCCCGGCAGCTCCTGCTCGAGGCTTCCGACTCCCCCGGAACCGGAGAAGCGACGAGGGCGCATCGGCCCGGCAGGCTGGTGGCCTGGAGCTACCCGCTGGGGGTGGTCTCGGTGATCGGCGTACTGGCGCTGGGGGCCTGGCTGGAGTGGGGTGTGCCGTTCCTGGCCGAGCGCGAGCCGAAGGAATACGTCACCGCGGTGCAACCTGGCGGTAAGGCCATTCGGCTCACCTACGGCGCGTCTGCCAGCGCGCCCGCGATCTCGCCGGACGGCAAGCTTGTGGCCTATGTTCGGTCCACGGCCCTGTTTTCCAGCCGAATCGAGATCATGCGACCGGACGGCGCCGGCAAACGGCAGGTCCGGGGAGGCACAAGCCCTGCGCTTTCCATGTTCTACCCCCCGACCTGGTCGCCGGATGGATCGCGCCTTCTGCTGATCGCGCAGGTGCTTCCCCCCATCAAGAGCTGGGCCGAGCTGCCCAAGTGGCTCGATAGCCCGGCTTATGACCTGTGGACGGTTGACGTGGCCACGGGCGCGACCCGCCGGTTGACGACCGACGGCGACTACAGGGGTGCGGCCTGGGTGTCCTCGGGGCGCAGGATCGCCGCCCTCAGGAAGGGCAGTGGCAAGGCCGCCCGTCTGTGGTTGATGGACGAGAACGGCGGCAGCCGGCGGGAGGTGGCGAAGCTGAAGCTGCGGCCTGCATCGTCGGCGATTCAGCCCTGGCGCGGTGGGCGGGAGCTGGTCGCGGTGGGGCGCCGTGAGTCCGCCGGCATCTGGTCGGTGGATGCAATCACCGGGGAAGCGACTCTCTTATCGGACCTGAAAGCTTACTGGGCGCTGCCGCTCGATGCGGAGCGGCTGGTGATCGGGGTGCGCGGGCAGGCCCATCCGCCCCTTGAGCGCGCCATCTCGGTGGGCGTGCTCGACGCACGCACGGGGGAAGTCCGCTGGGTGCTGCGCGACATTCAGGGGAGCATCTCGAGCCCGGTCCTGGTCCGCGACGCGCCGGTGGTTCTCTTTCCTCTGTGGGTGCTCGATAGCCAGGACTTGTGGGCGCTGCATCTGAAGCGCGGCAAGCTGCGGCGGGTGACCAGAGACGCCGGCATCTGTACCGTCGCCGTCGCCTCCAACGCATCGGCGATCTTCTACACCGGCGACGCCGGGGAGCCGCAAGCGTCCGGCCTGCTCTCCCTCGACCAGGCCATCTGGCGGCTGACGCCGAGCCGTCCGCTCGCTTCCTGGTGAGCGCGCCGCTTGCTCTTCTCGTACATGATTCGGGCTAGATGATCCCCTCCCGTCTCATCCAGTCCACGGCGCGCTCCAGCGTTTGCTCCGGCGTGTAGCGCGGCGCGTACCCGAGGCGCGCGGCAATCTTCGTCAGGTCGGGGCACATGTGCGCCCGGAAATGGAAATGAGCACCCAGGGCCGGCGAGATATTGGTGGCGTAGTCCTGCCAACTGTGCCACTCGATAGGGATGGTCACGCCGTAGATCCGGGCGTAGGCCTCGATGAACTTCACCGCGGTGAGCGCATAGCGCGAGCCGACGTTGAAGATCTCCCCGGTGGCGCGCTCGCGCTGCTGCACCGCGAGGAAGAAAGCGCGCGCGATGTCTTCCGCGTCACAGGGCCCGATGAGGTTCTGCCCCGGCTCGGGCAGCGGCACCGGCTCGCCCCGGCGATGCGCCGCGTGCACCTCGACGCTCCGACCGCCGAGTCCCTCCAGCGGGACCTTGCCGGGGCCGCAGATGTTGGGCGGCATGATGGCGGTGAAGGCGAAGCCCTCCCCGCGCGCCTGTTCCTGCATCTCCAGCAACTCCCGATAGCGCTTGGCGTACCCCTCGAACGGGCACTCCGTCTGCGTCTCCTCCGGTGTCGGCACGGCCTTGGGTTCGCCGAACATCCAGATTGACCCGCACGCGACGTAATGCTTGCACGTCTCGCGCGCGGCGTCATAGGTGCCGTGCACGTCGGCCCCCAACATGTCAATGATGACCTCGGCGCCGATGGTGCGCATGCATTGCGCCCACTGGTCGTCTTGCCCTCGGTAGGAGCACTTGACCGCCTTTACCTTCTCCCATGCTCCGGTGGTCGGCATCGGAGTGCGTCCGCTAGTCACCACGGTCACGTCGCACCCGTCGCCTACGAGCATGGGCACCAGGTTCTGCCCGACATGCCCGCTGCCGCCGATCACGCAAACCTTCATCTTGCCTTCCTCCGTCTCCGCCAGTGTCCACTTGGTTGATTTCCCGCCGGCGGGGCCAATCCCTGCATCCGGCGCAAATGCGCAAACCCGCCCCCGTCTCGTTGACAGCGCACATGTCAGCCCCCGGGCATCCGTGTGGTGCAGGCAGCGAGCCGGGGGGAGGCGAAATGCAGGGTGTGAACGTCGTGCTGGTCCACACCAACCGCGAGCGCGCCCCCCAGCCGGTGATACCCCTGGGGCTGTGCCTGGTGGCATCGTCCCTGGCTGCGCGCGGCTTTCAGGTGCGAGTGCTCGACCTGTGTTTCTCGCGGCATCCCCTGCGCGATGTCGAGCGCGCGCTGCGGCAGTGGCGTCCGGACGTTATCGGCTTGTCCGTGCGCAACCTCGACAACGGCGAGTTCTTCCGCCCGCGCGCTTACCTGTCCGAGATCGCCGCCATCGCCCGCGCCTGCCGCGAGCACTCAACGGCGACGCTCGTCATCGGCGGGCCAGCGGTGAGCATCGCCCCCGCGCAGATGCTCGAGCGCGCGGGCGCCAACTACGCCGTGGTCGGCGAGGGCGAGCAGGCACTGCCGGCGCTGCTGGAGCGGCTGGCGGCCGGGCGTTCGCCCACCGACCTCCCCGGAGTGTGCACGCGCGGCCAGGCCGACGCCGTCCCCGGCCCCGGCCGCTGCGAGGACTTGGACGCCCTGCCTCCGGCCGAACCTGGCCGCTGGCTGGAGGTCGGCCGCTATCTGCGCGGGGGCGGCACCCTGCCCCTGCAGAGCAAGCGCGGGTGCGCCCTCAAGTGCGTCCACTGCACCTACCAGTTGGTGGAGGGCACGCGCTACCGCTTCCGTTCGCCCGCGGCGGTAGTCGCGGAGATGGGGGAGGCGCGGCGGCGGTGGGGGGCGCGGCGTTTCGAACTGGTGGACTCGACCTTCAACCATCCCCCGCGCCACGCGCTCGCGCTGTGCGAGGCCATCGCGCGCGCGGACCTGCGCGCCGACCTCTACACCATGGGACTGAATCCTACCGGCACGTCGCCGGAGATGCTGCGGCTGATGCGGCGCATCGGGTTTCGTTCGGTGCTATGCACGCCGGACAGCGGCTCCGAGCGCATGCTGCAGACGTTGCGCAAGGGCTTCGGCGTCGAACAGGTCGCCCGCACCGCCGCCTGGGCGCGCGACGCCGGTCTCTCGGTGCTATGGTCGTTCCTCTTCGGCGGGCCGGGCGAGACCGAGCAAACCGTGCGCGAGACGCTGCGATTCATGGAGACGGCGTTGGGGCCGCGGGACCGCATTCTGTGCACGGTGGGCGTGCGCGTCTATCCGGGTACCGAGCTGGAGCGCATCGCACGCGAGCAGGGCGCGGTGTCGCCGCAGGCCGACCTGACGGAGCCGGTGTTCTACTTCTCGCCGCAGGTATCGCCCGCGCGCGTCCTGGCGATGATTGAAAGCTCGTCGCGGCGCTCGCAGATGCTCTATCTGGAGGCGCTGCAAGGCCGCACCATCCCCTGGGTGCTGCACCTGCGCGCCGCCCTGCGTTTGCCCGGCGCGGGGTGGGAGGGCGTGCCGCTTTACAATCGGCTGACGCGCCGGCCGCGCATCGGCATGGTCGCGCCGGGCGGCTCCTCGCGCGGCCGGTAGGCGCGCAAGGGGTGTGACCGATCTTAGTGGGGATGGTTGGGCGACGCTACTGCGGCGCCGGTACCGCCGGGGGCGGCGTTACCACACTTGATCGCTGATGATGCACAGGATATTCGGGCGCTGGGCCATGGCCGATGCGCTCCCTCCTCACTCGGGCGCAAATCCTGCGCCGTAGCGCTGCAGCGAGGCGAAGTCACCAATGTCGCGGCGCGGGCGTGCCTGCGGCTTCTCGGCGGCACGGCCGACGGTCGCTGCCGCCACCACGCGCATGGTCTCCGGGACCCCCAGCACCTCTCGCAGCCGCTCCTCATCGAATGCGCCCACCCAGCATGCGCCGTAGCCCAGGCTGGTCGCCGCCAGCACCAGGTTCTCCATCGCAATCGCGGTGTCCACCTCGCACCAGCGTTCGCTCACACTCGGGTCACCCAGGCCGACGACGATGGCCGCCGCTCCCGCCATCCACTCCTGGTGTTGGCATGCCGCGGCCACCCGCTCGCGCAGCGGCGGGTCGGTGACCACGACCAGATGACATGACTGGCGGTTGCCCGCCGAGGGCGCCTGCCGTGCGCATTCCACCATCGTCGCCAGATCACCCGTCGCGATGGGTGAGTCCAGATACCGGCGCACGCTACGGCGATTCAAGATGACCTCAATCGTGTCCATAGGTTCGCGTTCCCTCGAATGAGATTGCCGTGGGCGGTTACCGGATAGGCGGCCCGACCGGTCGGGGCAAGATAGCCGCGACCTCAGCGAAGTCACGCCCGCACGCCGCCCCTACTTGCCGAGGCGCCCGATGACGGCGCTCAGCTCGTCGGCGCCAATGGCGCCCGCGCGCAGGATGGCGGGCGGATGCGCGGTAAAGTCAACGACTGTGGATTCCACGCCTCCGCGCGTGCGTCCTGCATCCAGCAGCAGGGCGATCCTGCCTGTGAGCTGTGACCACACCACCTGCGGATCGCCGGTGCTGCCGCGGCCGCTGAGGTTGGCGCTGGTGGTGGCGAGCGCGCCGCCGCACTCGTCCACCAGGCGCAGCGCGAGCGGATGGCGCGGGATTCTGATGCCGATCGTGCCTTGTGACACCAGCGCCGCGGGCGCGTCTTCGCGCGCGCGGGCGACGATAGTCAGCGGCCCCGGCCAGAAGTGGCGGGCCGCGAGCTCCAGGGCGGGGGTCATCGCCGCCACGTAGCGGCCGAGGCGGTCGGCGGCGGTGATGAAAAGCACCAGCGGTACCCGCCGCGGTCGCCCCTTGGCCTCGTAAACCGCGGCCACCGCCCGCGCATCGTCAGGGCGGCAGCCGATGCCGTACACGGTGTCGGTGGGGAAGGCGACGAGGTCGCCGGCCCCAATCAGCGCCGCTGCCTGGCGCAGCGCCGCCCCCGCGGGCTCCGCCGGGTCAACCCGGAGCACCTGCGTCTCGATCATGATGACGAGGAGCCACCGTCGCCGGTGCCGACCTGCTCGATCAGTCGCGCGCGTTCAAGCTCGGCTAGCGCCTCCACCAGGGGATGGAGACCGCCATCCAAGATCGCTTCGAGGCCGTGCCAGGTGCGCCCGATGCGATGGTCGGTCACGCGGTCCTGGGGGAAGTTGTAGGTGCGGATCTTCTCGCTGCGGTCGCCGGTGCCGACCTGGCTGCGGCGAGCGCGCACAATCTCGCCCTGCTGCTCCGCGCGCATCTTCTCCCACAGGTGGGCGCGCAGCACCCGCATCGCCTTCTCGCGGTTCTGATGCTGGCTGCGCTCATCCTGGCACGACGTCACCAGCCCGGTGGGAAGATGGGTGATGCGCACCGCGGTGTCCGATTTCTGCACGTGCTGCCCCCCGGCGCTGGAGGCGCGGTAGGTGTCAATCCTGAGGTCGGCGGGATTGATCTCGACCTCGATCTCCTCCGCCTCCGGCAGCACCGCCACCGTCGCCGTCGAGGTGTGGATCCGCCCCTGGGCCTCGGTCGTCGGCACCCGCTGCACGCGGTGCACCCCGCGCTCGTGCTTGAGGCGGCTGTAAGCCCCGCGCGCGGCAACCGAGAAAATGATCTCTCTCATGCCACCCATCTCGCTCGGGCTCGAGCTCAGCACCTCCACCCCCCATCGCTGCGCCTCCGCGTAGCGCGCGTACATGCGGTAGAGATCGGCGGCGAACAGTGCCGCCTCCTCGCCCCCGGCGCCCGCGCGAATCTCGACGATCACATCCTTCTCGTCGTTGGGGTCGCGCGGCAGCAGCCCCTCGATCAGCCCCGCGATCAACTGCCTCCGCCGCGGCTCCAGCCGCTCCAGCTCCCCGCGCGCGAGCTCTTGCAACTCGGGGTCCTCGCCGGCGAGCACTCCCTGCGCCTCCGCAATCTGCGCCCGCACCGACCGCAGCTCACGGAACTGGCCCACCACCTCCTCCAGCCGCGCGCGCGCCTGCGACACGCGCCGCAGCCGCGCCGGGTCGGAGAACGTCTCCGGCCGCGCCAGTTCCTCCCCGAGTTCCTCGTAGCGCCGCTCGAGCTCGGCGAGACGGTCCTCCATTTCCGGGGTGACTTGCTGGCTCATGAGTTGATCACCGCGATCGCTCGATCACGCCGCGATCGGCGCCAGGGCGATGCGTTCCCTATTGAGAGTCGCTCGAAGAAGCCCCCGACCGGCTTGCGGCTTCAGCCTGCAACGCCGCCTCCATCGCTCGCCGCGCCACTTCGATCTGGTCGGGCGTAGGCTCGGCGGTGGTCAGGCGTTCCAGCCACATCCCGGGCGCGATGAGCGCGCGCACCACCAGCGAATCGCCGTGGCGCCCCGCCAGGCGCGTCAGCTCGTAGGCGATGCCCGCAACCAGCGGCAGCACCGCCACCCGGCTCGCCAGCCGAACCCACAGGCTCGGCCACCCCAGGACCGCGTGCACCAGCACCCCGACCACGATCACGTTGAAGATGAAGCCGGTACCGCAGCGGCGATGGATGACGCTGAACTCGTCCGCCGCCGACAGCGGCCGCCCCGCCTCGTAGGCGTTGACCACCTTGTGCTCCGCGCCGTGGTAGCGAAACAAACGCCGAATATCCCGCAGGCGCCCGATGATGAGCACGTAGATGACAAACAGCAGCCCCCGCGCCAGGCCCTCCAGCGCGTTGAGCGCGAAGGAGTTGGTGGTCACGCGGTGGATCGCCGCGCTCGGCGCCAGTACGAATAGGCCGACGCCCAGCACGAATGCCGCCGCGATCGAGAGGTTGAAGTACCACCCGCTGACCGGCTTCTGCCCCTCGGCCTCGACCGCGAGGTTAGCGGAATGAATGAGCGAGCGAAAGCCGATGGACAGGGCGTCAATCAGGGCCGGGGTGCCGCGAACCAAAGGCAAGTTGAGCCGGGGATAGCGCGTGAGCAGCGACCGCGTCGGCTCGACGTTGACCGCGATGTTATCATCCGCGACGCGGCAGGCGGTGGCCACGTGGCGCGGCCCGCGAATCATTACGCCCTCTATTACCGCCTGCCCCCCATAGGGGGTATCGTGCTGCATCACGCAACCCATGCGGACCCGTTGGTGCGCGCGCGGCGGCTACGAGCGCTTGCTTGTCTTGGCGGCCTGCTGCTGCGCCGCTTGCTGCTCGTAGCGCGCGTATTTCTGCCGGAACCGCTCAACTCGTCCCTCGGTGTCAACCAGCTTCTGCTTGCCGGTGAAGAACGGGTGGCAGCTCGAGCAGATTTCGACGCGGATCTCGGGCTTGGTCGCCCGCGTCTCGAAGCTGCTGCCGCACGCACACGTCACCCGCGCACGCACGTATTCGGGGTGAATGCCTTCTTTCATCGCCGTGGTTCCCCAAAAAGCATCCGCTGATCTGGCAGCCCACACCGCGCCTGATCAGCGGCACCTTATGCTACCGCAAACGCGCGCTCTATGTCAAGGTTGCCGGCGCTTGTGGGGGTCGTTCGCGCGGGGTGGGGATTGGCCGCCGGACACAGTCAGGGCTCGCCCGCCGGCAGGCAAACAGGGGCCGTGCGGAGAAACTACGGCGGTAGGGCAGGCGTCCCCGGCCTGCGTAGCCCAGGGGGCGGCTGCGGTGCTCTTGGATGCGAGCGGCAAGGGGGCGAGACGTGTGGAAATGGGTCCTCATAGCCCTGAGTGTCGCGGCGCTGGGAACAGCCGCAGGAACCGGTGGCTCGTGGCTGCCGCCGCTCCTCACTTCGCTTCGTGTGCATCCCGACCGGGTGCAGGCCGTCACGGGGCTGGTGCAGCTCGGAATCGGCGTACTTGATCTCATTATCGCAGTCATCGCGCTGCTCGTAGCCATAAGGAGTCATCGCGAGTGGCAGGCCAACCGCGATCAGGTCGTCGCCGGGCGTGACGTGCAGACAGGCGGGCAGCGAATCGAAGGCTCGGTGGGCGGCGACGCTGCCGGAGGGGACATCAGCTACGGAGACAAGGTCAAGGGCGACAAGTACCAGGCGCAGACGATCAACATCACCCCAGGCCCGCCTGGGGCCGGGACCGCCACCGCCCTCCACCAGCTCCCCTCTCCTCCGAGGGATTTCACCGGACGCCAGGCGGAGCTTCAGGAACTGATCGTTCAGCTTGAGACGCGCGGCGTCACCATCTCCGGCCTGGCGGGGATGGGTGGCATCGGCAAGACCGCGCTGGCGCTGGTGCTCGCCGACCGGCTCAAGCAGGACTACCCCGACGCGCAGTTCTACCTCGACCTCAAGGGCACGAGCGACCAGCCCGTGACCGCCGCCGACGCCATGGCCCACGTCATCCGCGCCTGCCATCCCGACGCCAAGCTGCCGGAGAGCGAAGACGAATTGGCGGGCCTCTACCGCTCCTGCCTCGACGGCAAGCGGGCGCTGGTGCTGATGGACAATGCCGCTTCCGCGGAGCAAGTCAAGCCGCTGCTGCCACCGGCGGGCTGCGTGCTCATGGTGACCTCGCGCCAGCGCTTCACCCTGCCCGGGCTGGTGCGCAAGGACTTGGATGTCCTGCCTGCCGGCGACGCCCGCGACCTGCTGCTCAAGATAGCATCCCGCATCGGCGACCGGGCCGACGAGATCGCCGACCTCTGCGGGCGCCTGCCATTGGCCTTGCGGGCGGCGGCGAGTCTGCTCAACGTGACCCCGGACCTCGACCCGGAGGACTACGCGCAGAAGCTGCGGGATGAGCGCGGGCGGCTGAAGGGCATCGGCAAGGAAGGGGTTGACCTGGACGTCGCGGCGTCCTTTGGCCTGAGCTATGAGCGGCTGCCGGCGGAGGCGGCCTGCGTATTCCGCAGGCTGGCGGTGTTCCCGGGCTCATTCGATGCGGCTGCCGAGGAGCGCGTGTGCGAGGATGAGGGACATGCTCACCTGAGCGAACTGGTGCGGCGCAGCCTGGTCGAGTGGGACAAGGCGACCGGGCGGTACCGCCTGCACGACCTGATGCGCCTGTTCGCCGATGAGCGCCTGGAGGATGCTGAGCGCGCCGCCGCGCAGCGCCGTCATGCCGAGCACTACAAGGCCGTGCTTGCCGCCGCGGACGACCGCTTCCTCGAAGGCGGCGGGGCGATCCTGCGCGGGCTGGCGTTGTTCGATCTGGAGAGGAGCAACATCGAGGCCGGGCAGGCGTGGGCTGCGGGGCACGCCGGGAAAGACGACAGCGCAGCGCGGCTGTGCAGCGCATATCCTGACGCCGGAGCATATGTGCTCGACCTGCGCCAGCACCCGCGGGAGCGGATCGGCTGGCTGGAGAGCGCGCTGGCCGCCGCGCGGAGGTTGAAGGACCGCCAGGCGGAGGGAAATCGCCTGGGCAACCTGGGTATCGCTTACCACCAACTCGGCGAACCCCGCCGCGCCATCGAGTACCACGAGCAGCAGCTAACGATCGCCCGCGAGATCGGCGACCGGCGGGGGGAGGGGAATGCCCTGGGCAACCTGGGCCTGGCCTATGCGGACCTGGGCGAGCCGCGCCGCTCCATCGAGTTCTACGAACAGCATTTGACGATCGCGCGCGAGGTTGGCGACCGGCAAGGGGAGGCCGGCGCGCTGGGAAACCTGGGCAACGCTTACCTGCGTTTCGGCGACGCTCGTCGCGCGGTCAACTACTACGAGCAGGCCCTCGCGATTCACCGCGAGATCGGCGACCGGCGGGGGGAGGGAAATGACCTGGGCAACCTGGGCCTGGCCTATGCGGACCTGGGCGCGCCGCGCCGCGCCATCGAGTTCTACGAGCAGGCGCTTGCTATTGACCGCGAGATCGGCGACCGGCGGGGGGAGGGGAATGACCTCTGGAACATGGCCGTGGCGCTGGATCGGCTCGGCGAGCCCGAGCAGGCTATCGCCAACGCCGAGGCCGCGCTGGCGATTTACGAGCAGATCGAGGACCCCGCCGCCGAGAAGGTGCGGGAGCAACTGGCCCGGTGGCGGGGGGAGGCATAGCCGGCATTATTCATGCCTTGAGACAGGCGTACGCAGGCGAGACGCCTGCGCCACCAAGTATGAATAATGCGCCGTAGGGCAGGATGCCCTTCAGCGCGAGCGCGGCGAGATTCTTCGCTCGCTCATCCCCGGCGCCAGGAGCACTTCATGGAGCATGGCCGCCCCGGCCGTGTGATCGCCCGCACAGGCGAGGGCGCCTATGCTCCGTTTATGACATCACTATGTTGACTGAGAACTTCCCTGAAAAGGGTGAGGGACCGCCCGAAGTCGAACGCCCTAGGGCCGCGGTCAGGTCAGCTCCTCGAACAGATCCTTGGGTACCCCGCACTCGGGGCACACCCAGTCCTCGGGGAGGTCCTCCCAGGCGGTGCCGGGGTTGACCCCGTTGTCCGGATCGCCGACTTGGGGGTCATAGACCCACTGGCAAATGGTGCAGATATACTTCTTCATGTGATTGCTCTCATCGCCGGTCGTTGTCACACCCTCGGCTGGTCGAAATCGGCGGGCGCTGCCGGTCCCCCATCATGCCGCACACGGCCGGGAGCCCCGATGAATGGCTGGGGCCGCCTGATCGGCCCGCCATGGTGGCCCGAAGGGCCTAGCCATCGGGATTCGGAAACGGCTGTGCTACACAGGGCTGACCATCCCCTTGAGCTTGTCCGCCGCCGCCGCGCCCAAGTCATAGCATTCCTGAAGGTCTTTGTCACACGGCACGAACTTGGCCTGGACACCCGCGCCCACCAGCTCGATCTTCATCTCCCGCAGCACATTCTCGATCAGCCCCACCGCCTCCCCGCTCCAGCCGTACGAGCCGAAGGCGGCCCCGACCAGGTTGCGCGGCTTGAGGCCCTTGAGATAGGTCAAGAGGTCCCCGACGGTGGGCAGGATGCCGCCGTTGAGGCAGGGCGAACCGACCACCAGGGCGCCCGCATCCAGCACTTCGGCGGCGACATCGCTGCGGTGGCTGGCCGCGAGCGGCATCAGCACGGCGCTCGCGCCCCCCGCCGCGAGGCCGTCGCAGATGGCGCGCGCCATGAGGTCGGTGCTTCCCCACATGGTGCCGTAGGCGACCACCGCCTTGGTCGTCGGCGGGTGCGCGGCCCAGGCTGCGTAGCGCGCCAGCACCTGGTCGAGATCCTTGCGCCAAATAGGGCCGTGACTGGTTGCGATCACATCAACGGCGAGGTCGAGCTTGCGCACCTTCTCCAGCAGCGCCGTCACCAGCGGGGACAGCGGCATCAGGATGTTGGCGAAGTATCTCGCCGCCTCTTCGCGCACGATGGCATCGTCCACCTCGTCGGCGAAGCGCGCGCTCGACGCCAGGTGCATGCCGAAGGCGTCGTTGGAAAACAGCACCCGCTCCTGCGCCAGGTAGGTGAACATGCTCTCCGGCCAGTGGAGCATCGGCGTCTCGACGAACGCCAGCGTCATGTCGCCCAGGCTCAGGCTCTCCCCCTCTTTGACCGGCGTGATCTCCTGGCCGAAATGGAAGTGGTCGGCCAGCGCGGCCACGCCGCGGCGCGAGGCAAAGACCCGCTCGGGGCGCAGCTCCGCGATCACCCGGGGCAGACAGCCGGAGTGATCGAACTCGGCGTGATTGGAGATGACGTAGTCAATGCGTTGGGGATCAATGACCGACGCGATGCGGGTGACCATCTCGCGCTCGAAGTGGTCCTTGACGGTGTCAATCAGGGTGACCTTGTCGGCGAGGACGAGATAGGCGTTGTAGGAGGTGCCGCGGCCGATGCGGTAGCCGTGGAAGTCGCGCGCCGCCCAGTCTATGGCGCCCACCCAATAGACATGCTCGGTTATCTGCGCCGCCCGCAAGGGTTGGTTCATCGGCTCTGCTCTCCTGTTCGCGGAGCGCTGCCGGGCGCGCCCCGCGCTACGGCTGCTTCACCAGCATCCGGGTCTTGATCTCCGGCGCGTGCAGCAGGGTGTTGTGGATGAGGCACTGATCGGCCACGCGCTCCAGGATTTCGATTTGCCCGGCCGTCAACGGGCCCGGCATGTGGATCTCGACGGCGATGCGCCCGATGCGATGGGGATGCTCGGCGACCTCCCAGTCGAGCGCGATCTCCAGCCCCTCGCAGTTGATCTGATGGCGGTCGCAGTAGGTCACCAGCACCGCGCCGATGCAGCCCCCTAGCGACACCATCAGCAGCTCCGGCGCGCTCGGGTACTCCTTGCCCTTGTCGGAGAACGCGTCGCACGTCACGTGCCCCGAATCGAGATCGGCGCAGAAGTGCAGGCCGTGATGGTAGCGCACGATGGTTGCCATCGCCAACTCTCCCCGTCGGTGTCGGATGCGTGCTTGTTCTCTGCCGCCACGGCGGCGCCTGCCGCAGGCATGTCACGCCTGCACACCATGATCGCGCGGGCGCCGGCCGCAATCCCCGCCCCGCCGCCTGGGGTCCCTCGGAGCAAAGCAGGGCGGACCGCTTACCAGTTCTCGGCCAACAACTCGAAGTGCGCCTGGGGGTGTGCGCATGCCGGGCATACCCCGGGTGCATCTTTGCCCTGGTGCAGGTAGCCGCAGTTGCGGCAGCGCCACACGACCGGGGCCTCCTTCTTGAACACCGTGGCGGCCTCGACGTTGGCGAGCAGGCCCCGGTAGCGCTTCTCATGCTGCTTTTCCGCCACCGCGATGGCCTGGAAGATGGCCGCGACCTCCTTGCGCCCCTCTTCCCGGGCGGTGTCGGCGAAGGAGGGATACATCTCGCCCCACTCGTGATGCTCGCCGTCCGCGGCCGCCCGCAGGTTGTCCGCGGTGGTGCCGATGACGCCGGCGGGAAACGTCGCCTGCACCCGCGCGTCGCCACCCTCGAGCAGATTGAAGAACCGCTTGGCGTGCTCTTTCTCCTGGTTGGCGGTTTCCTCGAAGATGTCGGCGATCTGGATGTAGCCCTCCTTGCGCGCCTGGCTCGCGAAGTAAGTGTAGCGATTGCGCGCCTGTGATTCCCCGGCAAACGCCGTCAGCAGATTGACCTCGGTCCTGGTTCCCTTGAGTCCAGCCATGTTCACTCCTTACCCTTGATCTCCGGCCTGCTATTCCCAGTTACCATTCTGACGCCTGCCGAGGAACTCTGTCAATGCCCCCGCTTGCTGGGGTGTGACCTCGAACAATGGGGGGCGCCCCTGGGCGCGCCCCGACAGGTCGGGGCGCGGATGTAGGGGCAAGGCATGCCTTGCCCCTACGAGGTCGCGCCCGATGCATCGCCCAACCATCCCCACTATTGATGATTGCATATCAAATGGAACGCGGCGCGCACCAAAACGAGCGTGTATTCGTGCCTTGGCCGTTCCATTGGCAATGCAAACGTCAACAAGACCGATCACCCCCTCCTGTGAGCGACACCTTCCATCGCCAGCGGCTGTCGCCGCCGGGCAGGAGAACGCAGCGGGGGCAAGGAAAATGCCAGGGCCGTCTGCGCGCGCTTGATCGGGGCCTCACGGCAAGCCCGCGTGCATGGTGAAAGGGAGATTGCGCGATGCGAGATCGCATGCAGGAGGCGCTGCGCGGAAGCGGCGCCGACTACGCGGAGATCAGGATCGAGCGCGAGGAAGGGACGGCGCTGAGCTTCCGCGGAGCGGAGCTGGACCAGATCGTGACCGGCAGCTCCGTGGGCGGGATGGCGCGCGCGCTGGTGCGGGGCGGATGGGGGATCGTGACCTTCAACGACCTCTCCGAGCTGCGGGAGAAACTGCGGGAGGCGGCAGCCTGCGCCCGGCTGGTGGCGCGCGAGCGCGGCGAGCTGGCCGAGGTGTCGCGCATCGAGCAGGCGATCCCGGCGCCGGCGATGGAGCGCGATTTCCGCGGGGTGCCGGTGGCGGAGAAGAAGCGCGTCATCGAGCAGTACAACGACCTCATGCTGGGGCTGCACCCGCGCATCCACACCACGCACGCGAGCTACTCGGACCGCTACCGGCAGGTCTATTTCGCCAACAGCGAGGGCAGCTACTTCGAGGACACGCGGCCCGACGTGACGGTCGCCCTGACCGCGGTGGCGCGCGACGGTAACCTGGTGCAGCAGGGGCGGGAGCGCGTCGGGCGCGCCGGGGGATTCGAGGCGGCGGTCGGGCTGGAGGCCAAGGCCGAGGCCGCCGCGCGCCGCGCCGCCGATCTGCTCGCGGCGCCGCCGGTACAGGGCGGCAGCTACACGGTTGTGCTCGACCCGCAGCTCGGCGGGGTGTTCGCCCACGAGGCCTTCGGCCACCTCAGCGAGGCCGACCACGTGTACGAGAACGAGAAGCTGCGCGAGCTGATGACGCTGGGCAAACGCTTCGGCCCGAACCACCTGAACATCGTGGACGACGGTTCGCTGCCCGGCGGGCGCGGCACCCACCTGCTGGATGACGAGGGCGTGCCCACGCGCAAGACGCACCTGGTCAAGGACGGCATTCTCGTCGGCCGCCTTCACAACCGCGAGACCGCCGCCAAGATGGGCGAAGCGGTCACCGGCAACGCCCGCGCCGTGGGCTGGAGCTTCGCCCCGATCGTGCGCATGACCAATACCTACATCGAGCCGGGAACGGCGTCCTTCGAGGACCTGATTCGGGACATCGAGCTGGGGCTCTACGCCCGCGACATGATGGGCGGCCAGACGATGATGGAGATGTTCACCTTCAGCGCGGCTTACGGCTACATGATCCGCAGCGGCGAGGTCGCGGAGCTGGTGCGCGATGTCGTCCTCACCGGCAACGTGTTCCAGACGCTGCACAACATTGACCTCATCGCCGACGACCTCGCCTGGGACGACGGGGGCGGAGGCTGCGGCAAGGGAGGCCAAAGCCCGCTGCCGGTGGGGCTGGGCAGCCCCCATGTGCGGATGCGAGAGGTCGTGGTGGGAGGACGGCAGTGATCGAACGGGCGCTGGAGTTGGCAAGCGGATACGGGCCGGCTGAGATCACCTTCGCCCAGGGGCGCTCAACGCGCGCCGAGTACGAGGATGATCGGCTGAAGCAGGTGGGGGTCGCCCAGGGCTCTCACCTGGGGGTGCGGGTGATCGTGGACGGCAGGCTTGGCCGCGCCTCCGCCACCGATCCGCGGGAGGCCGAGGCGGTCGTCGCCCGGGCGGTGGAGCTGGCCGAGTTCGGCAGCGAGGTCAAGTTCGATTTCCCCGGCTCGGCGGTCGCTCCGCAGGTGAAGACCTACGACCCCGAGGTGGAGCGCACCCCAAAGGCGGAGCTGGTGGCGGCGGGCGCGGAGATGCTGGCGCTGGTGAAAGCCTACAACGCGGAAATCAAGGTGGGGGCCGGCGCCTCCTGGTCGGTCGGAGAGCGCCGCCTGGTCAACTCCAGCGGTCTCGACCTCAGCGACCGCGGCAGCAG
>DATLAK010000150.1 GCA_035527535.1 Armatimonadota bacterium | reverse complement strand
GCGGGGCACAACGCGCACAGCATCGGCATCTGCCTGATCGGGGCGGGGCCGGGGTGGCCCATCGGCGGCGGCTACCTGACGGCGGCGCAGTGGCGGTCGCTGGGGCGGCTGTGCGCGCTGATGATGGGGCGGTTTGCGGTGCCGGTGGAACGGGTGCTGGGGCATCGGGAGTTCCCGGGGGTAGCCAAGACGTGCCCGGGGTTCGAGGTGGCGGAACTGCGGCGGGCGCTGGGGGAACCATGATCGCAAAGACACGAAGACACAAGGCAAGCAGGCGATCCACAGATTACGCAGATGAGGCAGATGCGGAGACACAACCAGTTTCGTGCGCCATTTTCTGGAGTCTGTGAAATCGGCGAGATCTGCGGATAAGAAGGAAACACGGATGAGCAAGTGGTCGCATTTCTGGAAGCGGGTGCTGGGTGGGGACCCGTACGAGGCGGTCAAGCACGGGGTGATCGAGGGCCTGCGCGTGGCTCTCAAGACGAAGGTGCGCGTGTGGCTGGTGGGGCGACTGGAACGGGCGGGGGTGGAGGCGGAGGACGCGGAGGCGATCTCCTGTGAGGTCATAGGCCGGGCGCTGGCGGCCCTGGAGGAGTGAGGCGATGACGAACCAACCGTTGGGCCTGCCCGAGGGCACGGTGCGGGCGATCTTTGCGCTGATGTTTGCGGCGACGGCGTGTTACCTGGCGGCCGCGCGGCGGATACCGGCGGACGCCTTTGTGCCCGCGGTGATGGCGATCGTGGGGTACTACTTCGGCGCGCGGCAGGGGCAGGCGGGCACGCCGGGCGTCGGCGCGTAGGGCCAGGCTGCGCCAGGCGGCATCATCATCCCGCGGCGATGCGCAGGAAGAGCTCCAGCAGCGGGCTGCCCACCAGGTCGAAGACGACGCCGAAGAGCCCGAAGAACAACAGCGCCATGACGATGACGAAGCCGAAGGGTTCGAGTCGGTCGAGGCGGTAGGCGAGATCCTCGGGCAGCATCCACGCCAGCAGGCGCGAACCGTCGAGGGGCGGGATCGGAATCATATTGAAGACGGCGAGGACGACGTTGATGATGATGCCGAAGAGAATCATGAAGGCGAACGGGTCGAAACCGGCGGTGGTCACGGCGAACCTGCTGTAGAGGCGCAGCAGCAATGCCCACGCCGCCGCCTGCACCAGGTTCGCCACCGGTCCGGCGAGGGAGCTGAGCATGAAGTCGCGGCGCCGGTCGCGGAAGTTGAAGGGGTTGATGGGCACCGGCTTGGCCCAACCGAAGCCGAATTGGCCCTGGCTGAAAACCATGGTGGCGACGTAGATAATGGCGCCGAGGGGGTCGAAGTGGCGGCGCGGATCGAGGGAGACGCGCCCCAGGTTGCGGGCGGTGGGGTCGCCGAGCTTCGAGGCGGCGAAGGCGTGAGCGGATTCGTGCGCCATGATGGCGAGGGCGAAGGCGGGGGCGCCGAAGACGATGCGCAGCAGGAGGTCCATGATCAGGAGCGCGTGAGCGCGGGTGCCGGCACCTGGCCCAGGATCTCCTCGATGATTTGCGCGCCGCTGACGTTGTCGGCCGGCGCCTCGGGGCGCAGGATGAGGCGGTGGGAGAGCACGGGCTCGGCCACGGCCTTGACGTCGTCGGGGATGACGAACTCGCGCCCGGCCATCGCCGCCAGCGCCTGGGACGCGCGCATCAGGCCCAGCGAGCCGCGGGGGCTGGCGCCGAGGGCGACCATGGGATGCTCGCGGGTGGCGGTGGTGAGGGCGACCATGTACTCCTTGACCGAGGCCTCCAGAAAGACCTGGCGCACCGCCTGTTGGAGCTCCCCGATGACTTCGCAGCCCGCCACCGAGCGCACGGCGGCGATGGGATGCTCGCGCACCTGGCGCTCGAGCACCGCGACTTCCTGGGCGGCGGTGGGGTAGCCCATGCGCAGGCGCATTAGGAAGCGGTCAAGCTGCGCCTCCGGCAGGGGGTAGACGCCGCGATACTCGATGGGGTTTTCGGTGGCGATGACGAAGAACGGGACCGGCAGCAGGCGCGTGACGCCGTCGGCGCTGACCTGGAACTCGGCCATGCATTCGAGCAGGCTCGATTGGGTCTTGGGGCTGGCGCGGTTGATCTCGTCGGCGAGGACGAAGTTGGCGAAGACGGGGCCGGGGCGGAACTCGAAGTCGCCGGTCTTTTGGTTGAAGATGGAGGTGCCGGTGACGTCGGCGGGCAGCAGGTCGGGGGTGAACTGGATGCGCTTGTAGGTGCAGCCGCTGGCGGCGGCGAGGGCCTTGGCGAGGGTGGTCTTGCCAACGCCGGGGATGTCCTCCAGCAGCACGTGGCCGTTGCACAGCAGCGCGGCGAGGGCGAGCTCGACGGTGCGGCGCTTGCCGATGATGACGGTCTCGACCTGCTCGATGATGGCGGAGGTGCGCTCGCGCACCTCGGGTAGAGCGATCACACGGTACTCCTTGGGCCACGGGGATTATACCGGTTCGCCAAGCTCAAGGCAAGCGGGGTGCGGGGTAATGGCTCCGCGGGGTAAGGCCAGGGAGCATGAGCGCAGGGGTGCGTGGTGACGGACAGAAGCACGGGGGCGACATGCGCGGTGATGCCGAAGACGGACGGGGCGATTGTGTGTAGCGGCGTCCCCGCGGGAGCGGCGCGACGCCGGCGCGCAGTTCTGCACATCCGCTCAACCACAAAGGGAGGAGGGGAGTAACGCAGAAGGAATACTGCCCCGGACGTAGCGAGGTGGGCAAGCACGGCGCCATAGCGGGCTGTCAGGTGGTATAATGCAATGGGACAGGATAAGAGTAATGCCCGTGGCCTATCACGATAACCTGCCAAACAAGCCCCTTGTGGAGGCGATTCTAGAGATCAAGTGGGGGGAGCAGACCCAGCCTGACCCCGCATATCCGATCATCGTGGGCAGACTCTACGAGAAGGTGCGGGAGGCTTACCCCGTGATAGAGGACCTGCCCGTGGTGCAGGTCCCGCCGAACATGACGATTCACGTCGTGCGCCACCGGTTCCGCGCGTCTGAAGACGGATGGCCGCTCATCCAGGTCGGTCCGGGCGTAGTTACGCTCAACACCACGGAGAGCTATCAATGGCCGGGTTTTCGGGACCGCGCGCTGGCTCTCCACCCGCACATCAAGGAGTCGCATACGAAACCTGAGGCGCTGAACGTAACAAGTCTGGTGCTCCGATATATCGACGCTGTAGAGGTCGATTCCGAGCAGATGGACATGAGGGACTTCCTGAAGCGGAAACTGCATATCGACGTCTCGGCGCCCGACATCCTCTTTGAGGGGCAGCCAGTGGAGAACCGGCTAACAGATGCTATCGTACAGCTGTCGTTTCCGACCACGTCGCCAAGCGGGCAGGTGCAACTGGCGATCTCCACGGGCCAGAAAGGCGGCAAGCCCGCGGTGGTATGGAACACCCTGCTGTTGAGCGCCGGCACGGACGCCCAGAAGGGATGGGAAGACTTCGCGGGCTGGCTTGACGCCGCCCACAGCGTTCTGCATCACTGGTTCTTCGCTCTCATCCAGGGTGACTTGTACGAAGGGTTCGCACGGGCATGAACGCATTCGCGCCTTATGTAGACACGAATCGACATGTTGAGGTCATCCCCGTCGTGTTCGTCGGATCTGAAGCGGACAGGCGGCAGAATGAAAGGATTGCTCCCGTCTCCGGCACGGCTGAGTCGTACCCAGCAGTTGTGTCGGCAACCGGTGCGGCAGCGTCGGACGAAACCTGGATGGAGCCAGCGGTTGCTTCCACTCCGGGGGCGGCCTCAAACGATGCCTTAGGCGAGCGCAGCCCGATTGTGATGAGAACCGACCCAGCGAGACAGAGATGGCTGCGGCTTAAGCGGGCTTTTTGGACGCCGGAGGGGCGTCAGGCGCGTGTCGAGAGAGCGCTCAAGGCGCTGGAAGAAGCCGTCGTGCGCTACGACTTGGATGATGAAACCCTGCGATGGATAGCGGAAGATCGCGACTTGGAGGACATGTAAGTTGCCAGCCGTTGCGGTTGGAGCGACTCCCTTCTGGCAGCGACGTCTTCCTTGATACCAACGTCTTCGTAAATGGTCTGCTTGAGCGATCTGCCGAGTGCCTTGACCTATTGCAGAGGTGTGCAATAGGGGATATTGCAGGCGTAACCAGCATCCACGTCGTCAACGAGGCAACGCACAAGCTAATGCTAGCCGAAGCCTGCCATGTGGGCATCATAGGAAGAGAGAACTATTCCCTGCTTGAGAACCGCGTTTGCGAGGTGAAGCGTCTGAGCCGATATTGGACACAGACGCTGAGCATCTTACGCATGAATGTAATCGTGCTGCCAGTGGATGAAGCGTCGCTCCACAGGGCGCATCGCGAGCGCGCCGCGCACGGGCTGCTCACAAACGATTCCCTCATCGTGGCCGCGATGCGCAAGTACGGCCTTACTGCCTTGGCATCTGCCGACGGCGGCTTCGATCACATCCCCGACTTGACTCGCTACAGTCCGTCGGATCTGGCGCAGGTTTCCTGACTGACCGCGCTTCTTACCCCCCGACCGCCACCTCCTTGCCCAGCTTGGCGGAGCGGTAGATGGCATCGAGCATGTGAGTGACGGCGAGACCGTCTTCGCCAGGGGCGATGGGCTCGGCGCGCCCGCGCAGGCAGTCCACGAAGTGGATGACCTCCATCTCGTGCCCCGAGAGCTTGGGGAAGGACGGCGCCAGGTCCACTTGCGCGCCGTGCTTCTCGGTGAAGATGCGAAGCTGCGGCTCCAGGCTCGCCCCCCCGTCCATGCCGTAGAGGTCGAGAAAGGTGCGGTCGCGCTCGATGTAGGTGGCCCAACTGACCTCGACCTGGATCGCTTTTCCCCCCTCGAATCGCAGCAGCGCAACCGCCAAGTCCTCGACATCGAACTGGCCACCGCCGTGGCCGACGCCCCAAGTCCCCATCCCGCGGCCGCGACTGCCCAATGCGCTGTAGGTCACACCGCTCGCCCGCAGGGGCTTGGGCTTGCCCATGAGGAACCATGCGAGGTCGAGCATGTGTACGCCCAGGTCTATGAGCGGACCGCCGCCCGCCATCGCCATCGTGCCGAACCAGCCCCGCGGGATGCCGCTGCGGCGCAGC